>JBJTGD010000292.1:0-6867 GCA_046093735.1 Acidimicrobiia bacterium
TCGTCCGTCGACGGGCAGAACCTACCTCGCCGACCGCCGTCGGCCGCGCCTCGGGGATCGACAGGCCGGTACGGTGGCGCGCACGAGCGCGATCACCACGACGATCCCGACGAGGAGAATCCAGGGCGCCGTGCGGATCCCGCCCTCGGGCAGGAAACGCGCCAGCACTCCCATGACCGAGTTGTTGCGGTCGTCGGCCAGGTCGCCCACCCGGCCGGTGTCCCAGAGGAGTTCGGTCCAGTAGCGCCGAGAGTCGTCGGGAGCGAGCAGCCATCCCAACGCAGTGACGGCGCACGCAGTGCCGACGGCGCGCAGGGTGGCGGTCCATCGTCGAGTGGTGGCCAACCAGATGATGAACAGTCCCGGCGTCAACTTGATGGCGGTGGCCAGTCCGATCGCCATGCCGCCCCATGGCCTCCGCCGGGGCAGGGCGGCGATGTCGACCAGCACGAGGAACCACAGGATCACGTTGATCTGTCCCTGACGAATGGTGAGCCACACCGGAGTGGTGACCACGGCGGCGGCGAAGCCCCAAAGGGTCCAGTCCACGCGCCGCGGACCGACCAGGCCGACCAGACCGGTGGTACACCAAGCCGCGCCCCCGAGCGCCGCCATGCTCAGTGCGGTGAAGGTGATCTCGCGCCTCTCGTCGTTCAGGGGCGCGAACGGGACGAACAGGATCGGTCCGATCGGCGGATACGTGGCCCCGAGGTTGAACACCTGGTCGCGGAAGGAGTACAGCGAGCCGCCGTCCAACCAACCCCGCGCCGCACCCATGTAGATGGTGAGATCGAGCAACCCGATGGGAGGTCCGCTCTTCCACGCCGCGACGATGGCCAGGGTCAGCGCGGTGGTGGCGGCGAGGATGGCCAATCGACGGCCCCGCAGGCCGAGGAGCGCGCCCACGCCGACCACGGCGGCGAGGATCGTGAACGGGGTGGTCCACCACGAGAGCAGGTAGTGAAGCCAGTTCGGCACATCCGAACGCTACTCAAGGGTCCGATGGGCGGCCGGTCTGTGCCGGTGCCACACTCTCGTCCTCATGGGTACTGGAGATGCTGGGTCGCGGCGGATCGGATCGGCCAACGAGGTCGTGTCGTTGCTGGCCCGGTCCGATCCCGGGGTGAGTCGGGCGCGCCGGCGAGCCCGGGGCAAGGCGGCCCGATCGCGGGCTCGGCGCTCCGAGATGGGTCGGTGGGAACCCGGGCCGCATCGGCCTGATCCGATCGCCCTGCTCGAGGCCCAGAACGCCGCCCGCTTCCCCGATCTGGTGCCGGTTCGTTGGGGCCGCATGGTGGCGTCCCCGTTCGCCTTCTTCCGGGGGTCGGCCGCCGTCATGGCCGCCGATCTGGCCACCTCGCCGGCCTCGGGCCTGGTCACCCAGGTGTGCGGTGACGCTCATCTGCAGAACTTCGGGCTGTTCGCCTCACCCGAGCGTCGTCTGCTGTTCGACCTCAACGACTTCGACGAGACGTTGCCGGGACCGTGGGAATGGGACGTCAAGCGTCTGGCCACCAGCGTGGTGCTGGCCATGCGGGCCAATGGTGTGGACGCCGCCCGTCAGCTCGGGGCCGCGGAGTCGTGTGCTCGTGCGTATCGGGAGTCGATGGCCGAGTACGCGCAGATGAGTTCGACCGAGGTCTGGTACTCGAAGGTCGACGTCGACGACGCGCTCACCGAGATGGTGGGCGGGTCCCGATTCCGATTGGCCCGGGTGGCCGATCGGGCTCGTCAACGCACGACGATGCAGGCACTGTCGCGGATGACGGCGGTGGTCGACGGGCAGCGGAGGATCATCGACGACCCGCCGATCGTCGAGCACCTGCCCGACTCGATGGACACCTACGACGTCCGCGCCATGGTCGATGAGTATCGGACCACACTGGCCGAGGAGCGCCGCTACCTGTTCGACCGGTTCGCGATCATCGACATCGCCCGCAAGGTCGTGGGCGTGGGCAGCGTCGGCACGCACTGCTGGATCGCATTGTCGGTGGCGGATTCGGAACAGGACGATCCGCTGTTCCTGCAGATCAAGGAGGCCACCCGCTCGGTCATGGAGCCGTTCGTGGGCCGAAGTGCGCATCGCAATCACGGTGAACGGGTGGTGGTCGGACAGCGGATGATGCAGGCGGCCAGCGACCTGTTCCTCGGATGGATGAGCAGCAACGAGGGTCGGGACTACTACGTGCGTCAATTGCGCGACATGAAGGGCTCGGTCCGGACCGAGGTCATGTCGGCCTCCGACCTGTCGGCCTATGGCCGACGGTGTGCCTCGGTGCTGGCCCGGGCCCATGCCCGTTCGGGTGATCCGGTCGCCATCGCCGGGTACCTCGGGCGCAGCTCGACGTTCGACGGCGCCGCCGCCACCTTCGCTCGGGCCTACGCCGATCAGGCCGAGCGGGATCACGCCGAGTTGCGGAGGGCCATCACCTCCGGCCGCGTGGTGGCGGTGGAAGGGGTCTAGTCGCTCCGTCCGGCGAGACCGAGATCGGCGAGCACGGCATCGGCGGTGCGGCGGCCCGAGAACAGGGCGCCCTGGATCGAGGCCGTATCGCGGTGATCGCCACACACGTAGCGACCCGGTCCGACACGGACCGACCGGCGGGGATCGAAGGGCGGCACCTGTGAAGGTTGACCATGGGGGATCCGGTCGATGCGCAGGGTGCGCCAGTCGTCGACACCGAGCCCCCACGACCGCAACTGTCGACGCACGTCTCGTTCGAGATCGGGCGCCAGAGCGGCCGGACCCGGGATGGCGGCTACGGCCGAGGTGCAGCCCGGCGGCGCATAGGTGGGCGCCACTGCGGTCAACGCAGCGAGGTTGGCCACCGGTCCGGACCGGGCCCCGTCGAGCAGGATCCGACGATCGAGCACCGGGGCCTGCGTGGTGTCGAACCACACGGCGGCCACCGGCCGCGACCCGGGATCGTCGGTGCCCACCAGCCGGGAGGCCGTGGGTCCATCGGTGGCCACCACGACGACGTCGCTCGACAGTCGCTCGCCCGAAGCACAGTGGATCTCGGTGCCGACGATGGCGGTGACGGGGGAGTCGAGGCGGAGTACGTCCGCCGGGAGTCCGGCGGCCAGGGTGGTGGAGAGGGTGCCCATGCCACCGGAGGGCACACCGCTGTCGCCCACGGCCAGCATGCGCAGGATCATCTCGAAGCGCCGGGATGACACCTCCAGCTCGGGATCGAGTTGGATGCCGCTGAACAAGGGTCGGAGGAATCGTTCGACGAAACGATCGGAGAACCGGCGATCGTGCAACTCCTCGGCCGTGGAACGCTCCGGTCGGCGGAGCAGCTCCCGGGCCTCACCGCAACGCACCGAGATGAGCAGTCGCAGGAGCCGCAGTCGGTCGAGCGGCGAGCCGATCGGTCCGAACACCGTGGCCGGGAGGTCCCGTGGCGATCGTCGCGGATCACCGATGGAGCGGAGGCGATCACCGCACCAGATGGTCGCCCCGGGTGTGAACGTGCGCAGTTCGAGGGCGTCGAGGTCGTACCAACGGGCCAGCTCGGGATAGGCGGTGAGGAGGATCTGGAAGCCTCGGTCGAGCGTCCAGCCATCGACATGGTCGGAGCGGACTCGGCCACCCACCCCGTCGGAGGACTCCAGGACGGTCACCGAAACTCCGGCGGCCGTCAGGATCCGCGCACAGGACAGACCCGCCAGACCGGCACCGACGACGGTGACCTCGCTCACGGTGACGACACTAGCGACCGGGGTAGGCCGTACTATCGGGCCATGGAGGCCGAGCCCTTGGTCGACGGCCCGTCGTGAGCGACGCCGAACGACCCCCCGGACGCCGAGTGATCGGCCACTCGACGAGATCGCCCGGACCTGCTCCTGCACCCGTCCGTCGACAGGTCCTCGGTCGGTCGGCGGCGGAGCCGAGAGTCGACGAGGTCCCGGTCAACGATCCGTCCTCGCCGCCGTCCACCCCGGTTCGGGACCGAAGTCTGCGCCCTCGTCTGCGCTCTGGCCTCCGCGTCGCGCTGATCGTCGTGGGCGTGCTGCTGGTGGTAGTGCCCACGTCGACGCTCCTCATCGGCTGGTGGCGATGGACGGAGCTGCGCACCGTCGATGTTTCGTCATCGTTGAGCCCGCGCAACGGACGTTCGGGGACCAACTACCTCGTGGTGGGTCTCGACAGCCGCGACGGCATCGCCGGCTCCGCCCCCAACGCCGCCGCGTTCCTCGGCGGCGAGGTGTCGGGAGCCCGCACCGACACCCTCATGGTGCTCCATGTGGAGGAGTCGGGCTCGATGATCACCTCCGTTCCCCGGGATCTGTGGGTGACCGATCCGGCCACCGGTCAGAAGGGTCGGATCAACTCCACCTTCGCCAAGGGTCCGAGCAATCTGGTGCGAGCCGTGACCGATCTCGGGATTCCCGTCGATCACTACCTGCAGATCGATTTCGTGTCGTTCGGGAAACTCGTCGACACCCTCGGTGGCATCACAATCGAGTTCGCCCACCCGGCGCGCGACACCCATTCCGGGTTCGGGGTGGACGCCGTCGGTCCGGTGAATCTCGACGGGGTGCAGGCGCTGGCCTATGTGCGATCCCGCTACTACGAGGAAGGGATCAACGGCGCGTGGCGCATGGATCCGACCGCTGACCTCGGTCGCACGATCCGCCAGCGGGCCTTCGCCGACGCGTTGCTGCGCAAGGCGACCTCGGTGCGCAACCCCTTCGTGCTGTTCGGGCTACCGGGCGCTCTCGGGGCCGGCCTCGTCCACGATTCGACGTGGGGGTATTTCGAGGCGGTCGGACTGGCGTGGTCGATGCGCGATGCCGATCCCGAACCAGTGGCTCTCCCGGTGGTTCCTCGACGCACTGCGGGCGGCGCCGATGTGCTCGAGCTCGGCCCGGGCTCCGAGACCGTGATCGCATCGCTGGCCAGTTGAAACCTGGGTCACGGGGCGGGGAAGCGCGGGGTCGGCACTCCGGAGGCGACCATGTCGGCCAGGGCCCGAAGGACCGGTTCGAGCGGCGGTGTCGGCGCCGCTTCGATGGATTCCATCTCGGCGAACACCTCGGTGCCCAGCGCACGCCCCTGGAGCGTGAACAGCACCGAGCACGTCGGGCCACCCTCCGGTCGGACCAGCAGTTCGAGCAGACCCAGCCGTAGATCGAGGTGGCCCACGTCGCCCATGAGCGCGGCGGCCTCCAACAGTCGGAGGAAGGTCTCGTCGGCCGGAGCGGCCACGAAGATCGAACCGCTCTCGAGACGCACATCGACCGGCTCGAGCTCCTCGTCGACGGTGGTCGGTGCCGGAGTCGGGGCCGCTGCGGACTCCGTCGACACCCTCGCCGGCGCATCGGCCTCGGCCCGAAGGACAGCCAAGGCCTGATTGAGCCTCGCCGACGTGACGGTGGCACCCGGTTCATCGCTACGGTCGGGATGATGAAGCAACTGCAATCGGCGGTGGGTGGCCACGGCGTCGGCGACGGTGGCGGTGCGGTCGAGTCCGAGGACCGAGCGCGCCTCGTCCGGTGTCATCGGATGGTGGATTCGTCGCGCAGGAAGGCACCGAGGAGGAGCCGGAAGCGGTGAGGATCGGCCACCCCGGTCAGTTCACGGGCCGAATGCATGGACAACTGCGCCACGCCCACGTCGATGGTGGTGATCCCCAGCGTCGTGGCCGTGACGGGGCCGATCGTCGAACCGCACGGCATGTCGTTGCGGGACACGAAGTGCTGCAGAGCGATGCCGGATCGGGCGGCCAGCTCGGTGACCAGTGCGGCGCCGACGGCGTCGGTGGCGTAGCGGGCCATGGCGTTGGACTTCAGGACCGGCCCGCCGTCGAGCACCACCGGGTGGTCGGATTCGTGACGTTCGGGCCAGTTGGGGTGGGTGGCGTGCGCACCGTCGGCCGACAGGCACGCCGAACGGGCCAGAGTGATCCGGCGCTCCTCATCGCTCAGGCCGAGGAGCGCCAGTAGTCGCTCGATCGTGCCCGTGAGGAACTCGCCGGCGGCGCCCGATGCACTCACGCTCCCCACTTCTTCGTGATCGAACAGAGCGATCATCGGCAGGGTCCGACCCGAGGGTTCGGCATCGGTCAACGCGGTAACCGCTGCGTGACACGACAGCAGATCGTCGAGGCGCGCGGCCGCGAACATCGAACCATCGACCCCCAGCACCGCCGGTGGGGTGAGGTCATGGGTCATGAGATCCCAGGAGAGGATGTCCGCCGCAGCGAGGCCGAGGCGTCCAGCCAGCCAGTCACGAACGCTCGGCGCCGCGCCCACCGACCACACCGGCACGAGATGGCGTTGGGGGTCGAGGCGCAGTCCGTCGGTGCCGATGGTGCGATCGAGATGAATGGCCAACTGGGGGATGCGCAGGAGCGGCTCGTCGAACACCACGTCGACCATCTCCGGGCGGTCCGGCCCCCGGATGGCCACCCGTCCGGACAGTCCGAGATCGCGGTCCAGCCACGAGTTGAGCAGCGGGCTCCCGTAGACCTCGACCCCGACCTGACCGAAACCGAACGAACTGCGATCCGGGCGGGGTCGCAGGCGCAGGTTGGGGGAGTCGGTGTGGGCGCCGACGATCCGCAGACCGGCAGACGGGTCGAACCGGCGGCCGTCCCAGGCCACGAGTGCGCCTCCCCGCACCACGAACCGTCGACTGCCCACGTCGACCCACGGCTCGTCCTCGGCCAGTCGCGCGAATCCGGCCGCTTCCAGACGCCGGGCCGACTCGGCCACGGCATGGAACGGGGAAGGCGAGGCGACGAGGTAGGCCGCCAGATCATCGAGATGGGCGCGGGCGGCGACGGGCTCCACGGACTGACCCTACTGGCCGTTCCCGTCGGGCACGGTGGGAGGAGGCTCGACCGCGGTGTAGAGTCA
>JBJTGD010000293.1:0-4272 GCA_046093735.1 Acidimicrobiia bacterium
GGCCAGGGCGTCGACGCCACCGGTCACCGAGGTGACGGCGTAATCGGTGAGGTTGCCATCCACACCGGTGGCCGAACGGATGGCCTTGCACGCCGCATCCACCATGCCGTCGCCCTCGGCGCTGGCCTCGAGCTTCTCGCCGTCGCGGTCGAGCACGATGCGCGCCGTGGGGGTCGAACTGGTGCCGCCACTGCTGTCGATCGACACCAACGAGAAGGCGTAGCGCACGGTGTCGCCCATCTCCTCGGCCACCAGTGCCTCGAGATCGGCGTCGCTCAACTCGACCTTGCGGTCGGCCAACTCCTTGAACCGGGCGAACACCTGGTTGAGGGCATCACCGGTGAGGTCGTAGCCCATCTTCTTGAGCGTGTCGGCGAAGGCGTGACGGCCGGAGTGCTTGCCCAGCACGATCCTCGACTCGCCCTGACCGACGGCCGCCGGATCCATGATCTCGTAGGTCGTGCGCTCGTTGAGCACACCGTGCTGATGGATGCCGGACTCGTGGGCGAAGGCGTTGCGGCCGACGACGGCCTTGTTGTACTGCACCGGATAGCCGGTGAGGCGACTGACCAGACGACTGGTGCGCGCCAGTTCCTCGGAGCGGATGTTGCAGTCGATGCCACCGAAGAAGTCGGCGCGGGTGCGCAACGCCATCACGACCTCCTCGAGGGCGGCGTTGCCGGCGCGCTCGCCGAGGCCGTTCACAGCGCACTCGATCTGACGGGCACCCATGTGCACCGCGGCCAGCGAGTTGGCCACGGCCAGACCGAGGTCGTTGTGACAATGCGTGGAGATGACGTAGTCGCCCTGCACGACGCGCCGGACGTTGGCGAGGCGCTCGGCGTACTCCTGGGGAACGGCGAAGCCCACGGTGTCGGGGATGTTGAGGGTCGTGGCACCGTTGTCGACGGCGATCTGCAGCACCTCGCACATGAAGTCGAAGTCCGAACGCGAGGCATCCTCGGGCGAGAACTCGACGTCGTCGGTGTACTGACGGGCCCGGGCCACACCGGAGGCGGCCTCGGCCTTCACCTGGTCGGGCGTCATGCGCAGCTTGTGCTTCATGTGTGTCTCGCTGGTGGCGATGAACACGTGGATCCGCCGGTTCGCCGCCGGTTCGATGGCCTCCCAGCAGCGATCCACGTCGCCGAGGGCGGTGCGCGACAGGCCACAGATCACCGGACCGCGCACCGAGCGGGCGATGGCGTTGACCGCCTCGAAGTCACCCTGGCTGGCGATGGGGAACCCGGCCTCGATCACGTCCACCCCGAGGCGGGCCAACTGCTCGGCGATCTCCACCTTCTCGCCCTGATCAAGGGAGATACCCGGCGACTGCTCACCGTCGCGCAAGGTGGTGTCGAAGATGATGACCCGGTCGTCGGTGGTGGCTTCGATGCTCGGAACGGTGGTCATGTCGGTGCCTTTCGGGGCGGGGACTGCGAAGGGAACTGCGGGAAGTGCGAGAAGTGCGGAGCGGACGAAGAGGCGGATCCGGAACGAAAAAACCCCCTGGCCCGAGGGCGCAGGAGGTTGGCAGGCGCCATATGTGGCACCCGCCTAACGAAGAAGGAGCTCCAGGGCGAACGAACGCATGACGCAAGTCTGCCCGACCGGCGCCCGGTTCCGCAACACCCCCGGCGATGGGACCGCCATCGGCGAGAGAGCCGGCGTCAGACGGCGTCGACCGACACGATGCCCGGTACCGCCCGCAACTGGTCGCACACCGCCGTGGGCACGGGTTCGGTGGTGGAGAGGACCATCATGGCCGAGGCACCGCTCGGCGCCTGGCCCACATCCATGTCGGCGATGTTGATCCCGGCATCGCCCACCAGCGTGCCGACGCGGCCGATCATCCCCGGACGATCGTCGTTGCGGACCACGAGCATGTGGTTGGCCGGGGGCACGTCGACGCGGTGGTCATCGACCATTACGAGGCGCGCCTCACCGTCGAGACCGACCAGCGTGCCGGCCAGCGAGTGCTCGCCGCCGCGAACGGTGATGAGGTTGACGAAGTTGTGGGAGGTGGTGGTGGTCGACTCGGTGACGTCGATGCCGCGCTCCTCGGCCAACTTCGGTGCGTTGACGTATGACACCGGGTCGCTGGTGATGCGTCCGAAGAAGCCCTTCAACAAAGAAAGTGTGAGGATGCGGGTGTCATAGCCGCCGATCTCGCCCTCGTAGGAGATCTTCAACGACTGTGCGCTGGTGGCCAGTGCGCCGAAGACGGCGCCGAGGCGTTCGGCCAGCGCCAGGAACGGGCGCACCACCTCGGAGGCCTCGGCGGCGTTGACATTCACGGCGAAGGGGACGAAGTCGCCGGCGAGGGCCAGGCCCACCATCTCGGCGATCGTGTCACCGGCCTTGTCCTGCGCCTCGTGGGTGCTGGCTCCGAGATGCGGGGTGACGACGACCTCGGGCAGGTCGAACAGCGGCGACTCGGTGGTCGGCTCCTTGTCGAACACGTCGAGGGCGGCACCGGCCACCTGACCGGCGCGGATCGCGTCGGCCAGATCGGACTCCACGACGATCCCGCCGCGGGCGACGTTGACGATGCGGATCCCCCGCTTGGCTCGGGCCAGGGCCGCGGCATCGATCATCCCGACGGTGTCCGGTGTCTTGGCCACGTGCAGCGTGACGAAGTCCGAGGTGGCCAGCAGCGTGTCGAGATCGACCAGTTCGATGTTCATGCGCCGGGCCATCTCGTCGGAGACGAATGGATCGAAGGCCACGATGCGCATGCCGAAGGCCATCGCCCGTTGGGCCACCAGTCGACCGATGCGGCCGAGCCCGACCACGCCGAGTGTCTTGTCGGCCAACTCGACGCCCGTCCACCGGCTGCGCTCCCAGCGACCCGACACCAGCGCCGCGTGGGCCTGAGGCACGTTGCGGGCCATCGACAGCAGGAGGGCCATCGTGTGCTCGGCGGCCGACAGGATGTTCGACTGCGGCGCGTTGACCACCATGACGCCGCGCTCGGTGGCCGCAGCGGTGTCGACGTTGTCCAGGCCGATGCCGGCCCGACCGACCACGACGAGATCGGTGCCGGCGGCGAGCACATCGGCGGTCACGTCGGTGGCCGACCGGATGATGAGCGCGTGGGCGCCGACCACCGCCTCCAGCAACTGCTCGGGGCTCAGGCCCTCCCGGACGTCGACGGTGTGGCCGGCCGCCCGCAGTCGGTCGAGTCCACCTTCGGCGATCGGTTCGGTGACGAGGATGCGTGCCATGGGTCATCCATCCTCCCCCGTGCGGTCGATCATCGCCAACCCGGATCGGCGCGCTCAGAGGTTGGCGATCTCCACTGGTTCGACGTCATCGGCCAGTTCGAACCCGAGGATCCGCGAGTAGAACCACGCCTCGGCCTCGAGGGCGCGGCGGATGTTCTCAGCCCGGCGGAAGCCGTGCCCCTCACCCTCGAAGGCGAGGTAGGCCCACGGGAGGCCCTTGGAATCGAGGGCGGCGATCATCGCCTCGGCCTGATTGGGGGGGACCACGGCATCCTCGAGTCCCTGCAGAACGATGAGGGGAGCGTCGAGGTCGGCGGTGCGGTTGATGGGTGACCGCTCGGCATAGAGATCGGACCGCTCGGGCCACGGACCCACCAGCGAGTCGAGGTACCGGGCCTCGAACTTGTGAGTGTCTCGGGCCAGCGCCGCGAGATCGGCGATGCCGTAGTGCGACGCGCCGGCGGCGAACACGTCGCGGAAGGTGAGCGCGCACAGCGTGGTGTACCCGCCGGCGCTGCCGCCGCGGATCACCAGCCGATCGCCATCGGCGTCACCCCGGGCCACGAGGTGCTGGGCGGCGGCCACGACATCGTCGACATCCACCACCCCCCACGCGCCGTGGAGCCGACGGCGGTAGGTGCGTCCGAAGCCGGTGGAACCGCCGTAGTTGACGTCGACGACCCCGAAGCCGCGCGACGTCCAGAACTGCACACCGAGCGCCAGTCGGGGTCGGGCCGCCGACGTAGGACCGCCATGGCTCATGACGATGAGCGGAGGTCGCTCACCCTCAGGACCCTCGAACTGCGGATTGGTGGGTGGATAGAACAGTGCGTGGGCGGTGCGGTCGCCCGTGGTGGGGAACTCGAACGATTCCGGCACCGAGAACCACAGCGGGTCGAGACCGAGATCTCGGGCCGGACGCAGGACGGCAACGGTCACCGGCGTCGAGCCGCCGAGGTCGGGAGCGGCCGGTACATCGATGGCCGCCACCACCGCCTCGCTGGTGGGTCCGTGGCCCGAGCGGTCCGATCTCTATGCCGAGCGG
>JBJTGD010000294.1:0-11764 GCA_046093735.1 Acidimicrobiia bacterium
CCGGTGTCATGGTGGCGACCCGCCTGTCCCGTTCGTGTCGGGTCGTGGCCGTCACCACCCGACCCGCGCTGGTGAGCGGACAGGAACTGGGCACACGACTCGTCGACCCCGATCGGTGGAAGCGCAACTACTGCCTCCCCCTGCGCCGGTTCCGCAAGCTCGATCAGGTCGAGGTGCACCACGGACGGATCACCGACGTCGATCTCGACGCATCCCGGGTGCACATCACCGCCGCCGATGGCACCACCGCCGACATCGCCTACGACGCGCTGGTCATCGCCACCGGAGTGACCAACGGATTCTGGCGTGACGACCGCGTGGAGAGTCTCGACGACGCTGAGGCCCGCATCGCCGAGAGCGCCCGCCGACTGTCCGACGCCCGCACCATCGCCGTGATCGGTGGTGGGGCCACCGGTGTGAGCGTGGCCGACACCCTGGCCCGGGCCGGGCACGACGACGTCCATCTGTTCCTCGCCGGCGAGGAACCACTGCCGTCGCATCACCCTTCGGTGCGTCGGTGGATGGACCGCACATTGCAGGCCGATGGTGTGACGGTGCATCGGGGACATCGCGCCGTCCTGCCCGGTGGCGCGGCACCCGACAGCATCACCGATGGTCCCGTCGAGTGGTCCACGGGCCAACCGCCCTTCGCCGCCGACGCTGTGGTGTGGACGGTCGGCGCCGTGCGGCCCCACACCGCCTTCCTGCCCGCCGGGATCCTCGATGCCGACGGATTCGTCACCGTCGATGCACACCTCCAGGTGCCCGGCCATCCCCGGGTGTTCGCCATCGGTGACGTCGCCGCCTCGGATCCGCTGCGCAGTTCAGCCCGCAACTGGGGCCACCGCGTCATCATCGCCAACGTCGAGGACGCGGTGAAGGGCCGCGCACCGCGCCGCACCTTCTCCGCCCCCGAGCACCGCTGGGGTTCGATCCTCGGACTGCAGCCCGAGGGACTGACCGTGGCCCAGGCCAACGGGAAGCGCTTCCGCGTGCCGCGGCGCATCGCGGAACCGATGCTCTACGGCGTGTTCGTCACCCGCGGCCTCTACGGGGGACTGCGTCGCGCTCGATGACCACGGCGGTCACGAGAAGGCGATGTGCTCCCGGATCGGCTCGTCGGTGTAGGCCACGTAGTCGGCCGTCTCCCACGGGGCGCTGGTCTGCAGACGGCCACCCTGGACGTAGTAGTTGTCCTCGGCGCTGCCGGCATCGGTGAGCATCGTCAACTTGGCCGCCTCGGTATCGAGGCGCTCGTTGTAGTCGCGGTAGGCGTCCTCGGTGACCTCGACCCGGGTGTGGCCCTCGTCGAACATCGTCGTCATGCACTTGGAGATGAACGCCGACCACATCTGGTACCAGGCCGGCAACGACACGCCGCCCGAGACCGGCTGCGAGTTCGGTCCGTAGAGCATGAAGAAGTTGGGGAAACCGGGGACCATGAGTCCGGCGTACGCCCGGGGGCTCTCCTCATCCCACCGCTCGTGCAGTCGTCGACCATCGAGACCCACGTAGTCGGCCGGAGCGAGGTACTTCACCACGTCGAATCCCGTGGCGCACACGAGCACGTCGACCGGATGGGACACGCCGTCGACGGTCACCACCCCGTCCTCGTCCATGCACTCGATCGCCTCGGTGACGAGTTCGACGTTCGGACGAGCGACGGCGCGGTACCACCCGTTGTCGACGACTGGTCGACGCACCATCGGCGCATAGTCGGGCACCAACTTCTCCAACAGATCGGGTCGATCGCCGATCTGCGACTGGATGTAGCCGGTCAGCATCGTGCGTGTCAGTTCGCTCTTCTCGGTGATGCGACCGCCCTTCGCCTCGAAGTCCGGATCGGTCAGGAGGAAGTCCTGATGGAAGGTGAAGAGGCTCATGATCGAAGTGAACCGACACCAGTTCCAGTAGCCGGGGACGGTGTCGATGATCCAGCGCACCTCGGGCTCGACGGGCATGCCGTAGCGATCCCGGGGGCTGATCCACTGCGGGGTGCGTTGGAAGACGGTCACGTGCCCGGCCTGCTCGGCGACCGGCGCCAGCAACTGCACGCCCGTGGAACCGTTGCCGATGACACCGACCCGCTTGCCGGCGAGCGACAGGTCCTCGGGCCACCGCGACGGATGCACGAACACGCCCTTGAACCGCTCGGCGCCTTCGAAGTCCGGGATCTTCGGATTGGCGAACAGGCCGGCCGCACTCACCACCACGTTGGCCTCGGAGTGCACCGACGATCCGTCGGGGCGGGCGAACGTCAACTGCCACACGTCACGCCCCTCGTCGAACACCGCGGACACCAGGTCGTGTTCGAAGTGCGTGTGCTCCTTGACGCCGAACTGCTCGCTGACGTGGTTGAGATAGGCCCGTACCTCGGGACCGCGAGCGAAGTACTCCGTCCACGGGTACTGCTTCACGAACGCGAACTCGTAGACGGAACTCAGCGTGTCGACACGGATGTCCGGGTAGCGGTTGATGGTCCAGGTACCACCCGGCTCCGACCGACGCTCGTAGACGTCGAAGTCGATGCCCAGCCGCTTGAGCTGCACGCCGAGACCGACGCCGTTGAATCCGGAGCCGATGACGGCGACCCGGAAGCCCTCCGGGATCGGGTTCACCGTCGGGGTCCACTCGTGGAAGTAGGGCCATTCCTCGAAGGCGAGGAACTCCTTGCGGATCAGGAAGTCGGCGTCGTCACAGGTGGTGCCCGTGATGGCCGTCATGATCTCGCGCAGTCCGACGTCGCCCACATCGCGCAGTTCGAGTTCGGGCAGCGAGGTGTCGAGGATCTCCACGCACAGGGCGCGCAGTCGCTCCACGTCCTCGGGCGCCAGGGTGGCCACCGGGCCGAGGGCGACGAGATCGTCATTGCCGGTGGCGTGGATGAGGGCGGCGCGCAGGGCGGCGAGATCGCAGGCGGCCACGGCTCGTTCGATGAAGGCGCGGTCGGGGTTGGTCATGGTGTTCGGTTCCTCCGTCAGAAGAGCTGGTCGGTGTAGTCGTCGGTCCCGTGATGGGTGGGGATGAAGGCGGCCTGCACGGCGAGGGTGCCGAAACCGGCCGCCGCGATGGTGGTGGTGGCGTCGGCGAAGTGATCATCCCAGCACTCGAGCGGATCGACGTCGCAGAACGACAGCACCGTGATCATGCCCGGTACGCCGTCGGGCTCGCGCACATGGGAGAGCTTCCCCTCGGGCAACGGTCGCGGCGCGAAGGCCACGGCCAGCGCCACCGGGCCACGCACGGCTGCCGGCAGGTGCTCGTCGACCAGCCATCGGCCCAGAGCGGCACGATCGCCATCGGTGGCATCGATCACCTGCACGACCATCCCGGCGTAGGGCTGCATGAGGGCGTGCACGTCTCGGGGGACCTTCTCGTCGCGGTACACCGACTCGACGTGGTCGTTGAACGAGGTGAACACGTGCCACCGCTCCTCCAGCGGATCGGCGCCGTGGCCCCGGTAGCTGCCCCGACCCTCGGCATGGAGGCGGATGTTGGCCGAGAGCGCCCACCGTTCGTGATCGGCGAGCCGACCCTCGTTGATCCAGTAGATGCCGATGTACTTGCCGGCTTCGAGGGGCTGGGCCAGTCGCGAGCCCACCGGACCGCGCAGGTGCTGGTGCGAACGGGGCGCCACCCATCGTCGACACGAGAACATCCACGGCATCACCATGGCGCCGGTGATCATGTGATCGTCCTCGTACCAGCGGTTGTACCCGACGATGTGCTCGGGCATCGGCTCGACCCAGGTGATCAGCGCGCCGCCCAGTCGCGGCGCGTGCGGGCCGAGGGCCGGCAGGTCGAAGTAGGCGGGATCGCCTCCGGGGACGTACTGGTCGCTCATGCCGGTGGACCTCCGCGGCGACGTTCCCATTCACCGATGACCTCGGCGAACCGCATCGGGTTGTAGATGTCCTCCTGATAGGAGAACTTCCCGTCGCCGGCGTAGTGCAGGATCGAGATGTTGTAGGTGCGGTGATCGGATCCGTCACCGGGATCGGACATGACCGTCCACGCCTGGAAGACGATCCAACCGCGCTCCTCGTCGATGATCCACCAACCGATGGGGAACGAGTCGATGCAGTTGCCCGGGTACTGCTCGACCATCGACCGGTTGTAGAAGGCCAGCACCTCGTCACGGCCGTGCATCTCCCCCATGAGGTGCTCGAGGTAGGTGCAGTCCTCGGTGAAGTAGCCGACGAACGCAGTCCAGTCGTCGGTGTCGGCGCCGTGGTCGGCGGCGGCACGGTAGGAGGCGAAGGCCGATTCGAGTTCGGCGCGATCGAAACTCATGTAGTCACCTTTCCGGGGACGCGCTGGAACGCCTCCCAGTCGACCGGCACGCTCATGTCCCGGTACTCCAGCATGGAGAACGGCCACTGCGTCACGATCCGACCATCGGGTGATCGGTAGTACGTGTTGCAGTTGGTGTTCCACACGTCGATGCCGTCGATGGCCCGCTGCACCTCGACGTTGAACCGCTCCATGGCCTCGGGCCGGACGTCGATCCATGACAGATCCTCATCGGCCATCGTGGTCAGGATCTCGATGACGTGCTCGATCTGGTACTCGATCATCTGGATGATCGAGCCGTTGTTCATGTTGGGGCCGTAGAGCATGAACAGGTTGGGGAAGCCCGAGGTGGTCACGCCCATGTAGGCCCGGGCGCCGTCCCGCCACGCCTCGTGGATCGAGACGCCGTCACGACCGGTGATGTCGATGGTGGTCACGAACTTGGTGGCCGCGTACCCGGTGGCCAGGACGAGCACATCGACCTCGCGCTCGACCCCGTCGGTGGTGACGATGCCGGTGGGGGTGATCCTCTCGATCGAGTCGGTCACCAGCTCGAGCCGGGGATCGTTGAACGCCGGGTAGAAGTCGTTGGACAACAGCGGGCGCTTGCACCCGAAGGGATGCTGGGGAGTGAGCTTCCGCCGCAGTTCCGGATCGGCGACCACCTCGATGGCCGCGAGGCCGGTGCGTTCACGCTCGGCATTCAGTTCGGTGAGGGCGAACGTCATGCCCCGGTTCATGGCGTCCTCGATCAACTGCCGCATCTCCCGCAACGGAGTGGGATCGCGCCGGAACGCCTCGATCTCGTCGTCGGTGTAGGGGCGATCGATCTTGGGCAGCACCCAGTTGGCGGTGCGCTGGAACAGGTGCAGTCGCTCGACCTCGGGGAGGACCACCGGAACGATCTGCACCGCACTGGCTGCGCTGCCGATGACCGCCACGCGTCGACCGCGTAGAGACACTGAGTCGTCCCACCGTGCCGAGTGGAAGGCCGATCCGGCGAACGACTCGAGTCCGGGCAGGTCGGGGATGACCGGTTCGCTGAGCATCCCCACCGCCGAGATCACCGCCCGCGCCGTCGAGCGTGCGCCCGACGCGGTGAGGATCGTCCACTCGGCGCGCTCGTCGTCCCATCGGAGTTCGATGACGGCATCGTCGAACCGACAGTGAGGCGTGACGCCGTAGGTGTCGGCCACCATCCGCATGTACTCGAGGATCTCGCCCTGTCGTCCGTACGGCTTCGACCAGTCGGTCTTGAACTCGAAGGAGAACGAGTACATCACCGACTGCACGTCGCATTCGCAGCCCGGATAGCGATTGAGGTTCCATGTGCCACCCACGCCGTCACTGGCCTCGAACACGACGAACGAGTCGAACCCCTCCTCGAGCAGGCGCTTGCCGGCGACGATCCCGCCCGGTCCGGCGCCGATGATGGCGATGTCCATGTCGGAGCGGCGCCCCATTCGCCTCACCCCCTGTTCGGCATCGGTACCCTACGCACCCGTCCGCATCGTCGCCGAGCGCTCTCGGTGGTTCGCAATTGCGAAAGAAGGTCGACGTGTCGAAGGTGCGTGCTGCGGTGCTCGACGGACCCGGACGGTTCTCAGTGCGCGACTTCGAACGCCCCGCACCTGGCGCCGGTGCCGTGCTCGAGGTCGAGGCCTGCGGACTGTGCGGGACCGACCTCGACGTGGCCCGCGGGTCGATCCCCCTGCGCGGCCCGACCATTCCCGGTCACGAGATCCTCGGCACCATCTCGTCGATCGACGACGCCTACGCCGCAGCCACCGGACTGGGCGCCGGCGACCGCGTGGTGGTGCCCGGCGAACTGCACTGCGGCGAATGTGCCGGCTGCCGGGCCGACGAGTCGTGTCTGGCCTCACCCGGCACCCACGGCTTCCTGCCCGTCGATCTCGCACCGTCGCTGTGGGGTGGCTACGCCGAGGTCATGGTGCTGTCCGAGCGCACCCGTCCACTGGCCATCGACCGCTCCGGACCCGTTGCACGCGCCGCGCTGTTCAACCTGCTCGGCGCCGGGTATTCGTGGGCGGTGGAGGCCCCGGCGCTGGAACCCGGACAGACCGTCGTGGTGCTCGGTCCGGGACAACGCGGCCTGGCCTGTGTGCTGGCCGCCACCGAGGCCGGCGCCCGGGTGGTGGCGGTGTCCGGCGCCGGCGGTCGCGACGTCCACCGACTGGCCGTGGCCGCGGCCTTCGGCGCCGAGCACACCGTCGATGTCGGCGTGCGATCGATCGTGGAGTGCGTGCTCGACGCCACCGGAGGGCTCGGGGTCGACGTGGTCGTCGACACCACGCCGCACGCCACCGCGCCGGTGCATGACGCGTTGGCCATGGTCCGTCCCGGCGGCACGGTGGTGCTGGCCGGACTGAAGGGGACTGCGGTCGACGCCTTCCCCACCGACACCATCGCCCTTCGTCGACTCACGTTGCGCGGCGTGCGCGCGGTGTCGCGCCACGGATTCCGTCGGGCCATCGCCCTCATCGAGTCCGGCGACGAGCGCCTCGACCGGTTGGCCACCCACCGGTTCGGACTCGACGATGTGCCCGCCGCCCTCGACGCGCTGGCCCACGACGTCGACGCCATCGCCGTGGCCATCACTCCCTGACGATCGACGGCACCAGCCCGGCCGCAACACGGCTCCGTCAAGGCTCCGCCACGACTCCGCCACCAACGCGACACCCCGGCTACGTTCCGGCCATGGACGAGATCCCCGCCATCGACGACGAACGAGCCGCACGCGGACGCGCCCGCTACCGCGAGGTGTACGGCGACGACGCCGTCATGCTCCCGCCCGGCGCATCGGACTTCTTCGATCTCATGATGGGGCAGTTGTTCGCCGAGGTGTGGAGTCGTCCCGGACTCGACACGGCCCAGCGTCGCCTGTTGGTGATGGGCGTGCTCGCCGCCCAGGGCCGGTTCGACACCCTCGGGATCCAGTTCGAACGCACACTGGCCACCGGCGAATTGACCGCCGCACAGGTGCGCGAGACCGTCATCCACCTCATCCCCTACGTGGGCTATCCCTCGAGTGGCGAACTGTTCCGGGTCTCGGAGACGGCCATCGCCGCCGCCGCCAGCAATGGGGCGTCGTCATGAGGGTCGCCGTCATCGGACTGGGACGCATGGGCGGCCCCATCGCCGATCACATCATCCGAGCCGGACACGACGTGCGCGTCTTCGACGTCGATCCCACCCGGTGCGAGCCCCGGGTGGCACTGGGTGCCGTGGCCTGCACCTCCCCCGGCGATGCCGCCCGGGGCGTCGAGATGATCTCGATCATCGTGTTCGACGACGAACAACTGCTCGAGGTGCTCCTCGCCGACGACGGGATCATCAACACGATGGACGAGGGCGTGGTGCTCGCCGTGCACACGACCACCACGCTCGAGACGCTCCGGCACGTGGCCATCGCCACCTCCGTGCGGAACGCCGACGTGCTCGACGCCGGGATCAGCGGCGGAGAGGCCGGGGCCACGTCCGGCACCCTGCTGTTATTGGTGGGCGGCCACGAGGAGACGGTCGAACGGGCCCGGCCGGTGCTCGACACCTTCGCCAAGGAGGTGGTGCACGCCGGACCGAGGGGCACGGGCATGGCCCTCAAACTGGCGCGCAACGCCATCGGCTACGGCTGGATGACGGTGGTGGCCGACGCCACCGCCATGGCCACCGCCGCCGGGGTCGATCCCGCGCTGGTGCGTCACGCCGTGGCCGAGACCGGCGTCGTGGACCAGGCCCTCGTTCCCCTCGGACTCGGCGGTCCCGGTCCGTGGGCCGCCGACGATCCGGCCCGAGCCATCTTCGAACACGTGGCCGACCTGGCCGACAAGGACCTGCATCACGCCCAGGCCCTGGCCGCCGAGCTCGACACCACCGTGCCCATGTTCGATGCCACCCGACGCACCTTCCGGCGCGCCGTCAGACTCGACGACTGACCCTCACGGCACGCGCACCACGACCCGACCGATCGTGCGTCGCTCGGCCAGATCGGAGCACACCGCTGGCACCTCGCTCCAGTCGGCCACCCGTTCGACCGTCGGCCGATAGCGACCCTCGGCCAGCAATCGCTCGAGCTCGACCTGCGTCTCATGATGCATCGAACGCATGACGTCGCGGGGATAGCTGCCGAGCGTGGCCCCGACCAGCGTCCGGTTGTAGAGATAGAAGTGCGGGTCGTGGTCGACCAGACCACCAGCATGACCACACAGCACATGACGACCATCGGGACCGAGCAGCGACTGGGCCTGCACACCGGCGGCGCCCTGCACCGGATCGACGACGACATCGACACCGACTCCGCCGGTCAGGGCCCGCACACCCTCCACGAACGGTCCCGTCGTGTGGTCGACGGCCTCGGCTCCCAATGACTCGCAGAACGCCACCTTCTCCGCGCCACCGACCACGGCGATGACACGCGCCCCACGGGCCCGACACAACTGCACGATGGCCGAGCCGAGACCACCGGCCGCGCCGAGCACCACCACCGTCTCCCCCGCAACCACGCCACCGCGCCGGATGGCTGCGTGGTACGCGGTGTGGGCGGGGATGAGGAAGCCGGCGGCCTGCTCGTCGGTCAGACCATCGGGCACCGGAACAATCATCGAGATGCCGACCGTCACCGAGGCGCACGATCCCCACGGTTGGATGGCCACGGCCGCCACCCGCTGCCCCATGAGGTGCTGCCATGCGGGCGCAGCACCGATGACCTCACCGACGCCCTCCTGACCGGTGATGTAGGGCCGGGCCACCGGCACCGGGTAGTCGCCGCGGGCCATGGTCACATCGGGCAGTGCCAGTGCCGCGTGACTCATCCGCAGCAACACCCAGTCGGTGAAGGGCTCCACGCCGGCACCGGCCGGCACCCACCCGGCCAGGCCCATCCCCATGCCGGCGATGGTGTCGACCTTCGGCTCGGCGATCTCGTCGAGTCCCAGCACCGCCCCCGGCTCTCCGACCCCGTGCACGCGCCACGCTTCCATCGATCACCCCCGGTTCGTCCGGCGGAAGTCAACCATGCCGGCGACGGCCCGATCCCGAAACGCGATCGTCACACGCCGGCCACGCGCGACGTACCCCACCGAACTAGGTTCCTTCGCAGGTGGAGTCCCCCGTTCGGGGGAACAGTGTCGTCGTAAGGCGGCCGGTTCCACCGTCGAGCAACACCACCAGTTCACCAGCACGACAGCAACCGTTCACTGCGGTTCCGTCCTCCACGGGGAGACCATGACAACCACTAGACATCAACGCCGACCGCTGCTGAAGTTCGCAGTCGCCGGTATCGCCCTGCTCGCCGTTGCGAGCGTGTTCACCGCGTGCTCCTCGGACAGCAAGTCGTCCAGCGGCGCCATCAAGGCGGCGTGGATCTACGTCGGCCCGACCAACGACGGTGGCTGGACCCAGGCCCATGACGCCGGTCGCAAGTTCGTGGCCACCGAACTCGGCAACGAGGTCGTGACCACCTACAAGGAGAACGTCCCCGAGGGTCCCGAGGTGGCGCAGGTCATCGCCGATCTGGTGAAGGACGGCAACAAGATCATC
Source organism: Acidimicrobiia bacterium (assembly GCA_046093735.1). Lineage (GTDB taxonomy): Bacteria > Actinomycetota > Acidimicrobiia > Acidimicrobiales > Acidimicrobilacustridaceae > Acidimicrobilacustris. The sequence continues at coordinate 9,850 of JBJTGD010000294.1, forward strand.
TTCGGCACCTCCTACGGCTTCCAGGACGCCATGGCCGAGGCAGCCGCCAAGTACCCGGACGTGAAGTTCGAGCAGGCCACCGGCGACAAGATCACCGGCGGCAAGACCGTTCCCAAGAACTACGCCGAGCTGTGGGGCGCTGGTGAGGACACGCTGTACCTGTCGGGCATCGCCGCCGGCAAGGCCACCAAGAACAACAAGATCGGCATCGTGGCGCCGTTCGCCATTCCCGAGGTGATCCGTCACATCAACGCCTTCACCCTCGGTGCGCAGTCGGTCAACCCGAATGCCACCACCAAGGTGGTGTGGACGAAGACCTGGTTCAACCCGACCGTGGAGAAGCAGGCTTCGGAGTCGCTGGTCTCGGCCGGCGGCGACGTGCTGTTCACCCATCAGGACAGCCCGGCCGGTGGTGACGTGGCCAAGGCCGCCAACATCGCGTGGGTCGGCTACGACTCCGATCAGTCCGGCTCCTACGGCAGCGTGTGGCTCACCACCGCCACCTACAGCTGGGGCCCGTACTACCTGTCACGGGTGAACGCGGTGAAGAGCAACACCTGGAAGCAGGCCAACTACTACGGCACCATCGCCGACAACTTCACCTCGCTGGCTCAGTTCGGCACGTTGGTGGCAGCTGACACCAAGGCCGCCATCGACGCCGAGATGAAGAAGGCCAAGAGCGGCAATGCCAACGCCTTCGGCTGGTACTGGGGCCTCCAGGACCGGAAGGACCAGGCCGGTACGGTGAAGATCACCAAGGGCCAGACCCTGAGCCAGGCCGACCTGTACTCCATGGGCTGGTTCGTGGTGGGTGTCGACGGCAATCCGAAGGGCTGAGCCGCCGTACTGTTCACCAGCATGACCGTGTCGAATGACGCCGGAGCGGCCACCGCCTTTGCGGTGGCCGCTCTCGGTGTGACCAAGAGGTTCCCGGGCGTCGTCGCCAATGACGACGTCTCGTTCGAGGTGCGCGTCGGAGAGGTCCACGCGCTGCTCGGTGAGAACGGCGCCGGGAAGACCACGCTGTCCAACGTCCTGACCGGTCTCTACCGACCCGACGAGGGTCGACTGGTGGTGGCCGGAGCCGACGTCGTGTTCGACTCACCCCGCGACGCGATCGACGCGGGCATCGGCATGGTGCACCAGCACTTCCGTCTCATACCCACCTTCACGGTGACCGAGAACATCGTTCTCGGCACCGAGGCCCCGAAGCGGGGCCCGTTCCTCGACCTGCGCGCCGCCGAGGATCGCATCGCCGAGTTGGCTGAGCAGTTCGCGCTGCCCGTCGATCCTCGCGCCGCCATCTGGCAGTTGTCGGTGGGCGAACAACAGCGGGTCGAGATCCTCAAGGTCCTCTATCGCGAGGCGCGTGTCCTGATCATGGACGAACCCACCGCGGTGCTCACCCCGCCCGAGGTCGACGGACTGGTGGCCACCCTGCGGTCGATGGCCGCCGATGGGCGCAGCGTGATCTTCATCTCCCACAAGCTCGGTGAGGTGACCGCGGTGGCCGACCGGATCACCGTGCTGCGCGGCGGCCGTTCGATCGGCACGGTGGAAGCCGCCGACTCCACCCGTGAGAGCCTCGCCGCGCTGATGGTCGGACGAGAGGTGGAACGCGTGCAGCGTCGCAGCCTCGGCGTGGCCGCCAGCGCACCGGTCGTGTTGCGCATCACCGGCCTCGGCGCGATCGGCGACCGTGGCCAGACGGCGCTCCACGGTGTAGATCTTGATGTGCGCGCCGGCGAGATCGTCGGCGTGGCCGGCGTGTCCGGCAACGGCCAGCGCGAACTGATGGAAGCCCTGGCCGGCCAGCGCCGGCGCGAGGGCGGCACGGTCACGGTCAACGGCCAGAACTACACCGCCACCCGCGCGCAGAACCGCGCGCTGAAGGTGCGCGGCCTGCCCGAGGAAC
>JBJTGD010000295.1:0-3138 GCA_046093735.1 Acidimicrobiia bacterium
CTCTCATTGCTACAGGAGGCGGTCGCGTGGTTCGGCACCGCTGCTGTCGTCGAAATGGACGTCATAGATGAGCGTCCGGTCGCCACGGTCGAGCCTGCGGTATCAGATGATCTCGTCGCCGGACTCGTCGGTGCTGCAGCCCGGCGAGGGCAGAAGCTCGCCGATGTGGCCAGCGTCGAGAACTGGTGGCACTCGATCGACCTGGGTGACGGTGTCGTCACGCCCGGGCACAAGTACCCGGCGCTCATCGCGCAGGAGTGGGAGGACCTCGATCTTCCCCCTCTCACCGGCAAGTCGGTGCTCGACATCGGCGCATGGGACGGGTACTTCTCCTTCACCTCCGAACGGATGGGGGCCGACCGGGTCGTCGCGGTCGACGACTGGAAATGGGCGTTGCGTTCCGACGTGTTCGCAGAGTTGCGGCGGCAACTCGTCGCTTCGGGCCGCAGCGACCCGCGGCTCCGTGACCGAGACGAACTTTGGGATCGGGAAGGCCTGCCCGGCAAGGTCGGTTTCGACCTGTGTCATCGCCATCTCTCGAGTGGCGTACAGACGATCGTCGCCAACTACATGGATCTCGATCCCGATGAGGTCGGGTCCTTCGACGTGGTCCTGTACCTCGGTGTCCTCTACCACGAACCGAATCCATTGGCATCGCTGGAATGCGTTCGGGCGCTCACTCGAGGGGTGGCCGTGGTCGAGACATCGGCCCTGTTCGTGCCCGGCGGTGAGGACCTGGCATTGGCCGAGTTCTATCCGAGTGGCGAGCTCAACGACGACATCACCAATTGGTGGAGCCCCAACGCCAGGGCTGCGTGTGGCATGGCTCGAGCCGCGGGCTTCTCACGCACTCGCATCACCAAGTCGTACCCATCGGAGTGGGACACGCTGCCGGCCGGCTCCCCGCCGCTGCTCTATCGGTTGATGCTGCACTGCTACGTGGACTGAGCCGACATCGAGAGACGGCGACGGCGATCGCTCACTCCCGACCGGAGCCGCGACGCCATCACCTCGAGGGCGGCTGACGCGTTGTAGTGATCCCGAACCAGACGAGCCCCTCGGGCTCCGAGTCGACTCCGGAGTCCCGGTTCCTCGAACAGCCGTCGCATGTGTTGCGCCGCCACGGCGACGTCGGGCTCGGCCCACGGCAGTCCTTCGGCGTACACGCCGGCGGCCTCGGGGAACTGGGCGGTGTCCGACGAGTCGATCGCTCTCATCCGTGCGGGCACGACGAATCCGATCTCGCTGGCGGGGAAGAGCCACTTGTCCGGATAGGAGGGTGAGATGACGGGTTTACCGAGATACATGGCTTCGAGCATTCCGATGCCCAAGCCCTCGGCACGGTGCAGCGAGACGTAGACGTCGCAACAGTTCACGAGTGCGTCGAGATCACGCCGGTCGAGCTCATCGTCGACGATCACGCCTCCCACCTCGTCCATCGCCGTCCGCAAACGGTCGGCGGATCGTCGGTGCAGGTCGCGCTCCATGTGGAGGCCCTTCAGGACGAGCCGAGGTCGATGACCCGATCGATCCCGGTCCGTCGGGGAGAAGGCGGTGCGGAATGCGTCGATCAGGCCGAAGGGGTTCTTCCGGGCCGAATGCGAGTTGGCGTCGAAGTCGAAGTAGAAGAGCACCTCGTCGTCGGCCAGGCCGAAATCGGCTCGGCAAAGACGCTCGTTGGGAATCGCGTCGATCGGCATGGGAACGACCGTGATGGGACCGTCGAAGTACTGCCGGAAGGTGCGTTCCACGAATGGACTGCCGACCCAGATCTCGTCCACCCGCCGGAACTGGGAGACGAACGGCTCGAGGACGACGGGCAGTTCCCAGAACCACGAGGCGATGATGCGGCGATCGATACCGGGAGGACGCAACTCGGTGTCGTCGATTGCGGCCACCTCGTTGATGTTGGCGAACCAGAGTTCGGTGTCGGCGCTTCGACCGGCGGGGATCGACCGCCCGAGGCCCGATGCATCTCGGCGCGGATCGTGTGACGCTCCGTCCTGTCGACGGTTGTGGAGTTGGAGGGGAGCGGAGGCCCCGTGGAGCACATCGATCAGCGAACGGCCGTACACCATGAGACCGGTGGTGGCCGTGATGTCGGCGACGATGGTCAACGGCGCGAGGTCGACGACCTGCGCACGGGCCGAGGAACGGATGAGGATGCGATCGCCGGTGTCGTCCCGGCGGAGGCACACCTCGATCGCCTCGAGGTGATCGGTGACGACCGATGCCGCCTGCATGCTCCGCAGGAGTTTCAGATCGACGGGACGCCCGGCACCGAGTGAGCCGTCGTCGATCTTGTCGATGGCCATGGCGACGAGGATCCGTGAGCATTCCTCCACCATCAGCATCGGGTCGTTCGACACGAGACGGAGGAGCGGATGGTCGAGGTCGGTGAACTCCAGTTGCGACGTCGTGATCGTCACGAGATCGTGAGCCAGAGAGTCGGTGACCGAGAGGGACGAGGCGCCCGTGAGGGCCGATCGCAGGTCGACCGTCACGTCGCACATTCGGTGCAGCGCGTGCAGTTCGGCGTCGGTGACGTCGGCGAAGATGCGTGCCGCGTGGCCGAGCCCGAATCGCTCGATCGTCGCCTCGATCGCCTGCAGAGCCCCCGTCGATGCCACCCATCCGCCGATGAGGACGCGCACATCGTGTCCGGCGGTCCGCACGCCGGCGACGGCCGCAAGCGTGCGGTCGATTCGTTTGTGTTCGACGATGGAACCGAAGACGCCGACGACGAGACTGGTCTCGGGCCAACCGAACACCTCGGTCGTCGCCAGCGCAGTGCTCGACGGTGGCGATGGAAGGGCCAGGCGACTGGCGAAGACTGGCACCCGGGGAAAGCACCGCTGGAGTCTCGTGGCGTGAGTGTCGCTGTGGACGAGCACGCCCTTGGCCCGTCGAACCAGCGGTTCGAGAGCGGAGTAGTCGATCTCACCGTCGGGCACGGTCGCCGCGGATCGGGGGAGGCGCACGTCGAGGAGATCGGGCCGGCGCACGGCGAGATCATTGAAGAACTCCGTCATGCGCATGTCGTGCAGCACGACCAGACCCGGCGACCGCACGAGGGCCTCGTAGACGTACTCGTGATAGCCGAGGTGATTGCCCATGTGGTACACGGTCAGGTCGAAG
>JBJTGD010000296.1:0-2084 GCA_046093735.1 Acidimicrobiia bacterium
CCGGCCACGTCGACTTCACCGTCGAGGTCGAGCGCTCACTGCGCGTGCTCGACGGCGCCGTCGCCGTGTTCGACGGTGTGGCCGGTGTGGAGCCGCAGACCGAGACGGTTTGGCGTCAGGCCAACAAGTACAACGTGCCCCGCATGTGCTTCATCAACAAGATGGATCGCCTCGGCGCCGACTTCTACGCCGCATTGGCCTCCATCAAGGACCGCCTCGAGGCCAACACCGCCGTGCTGCAGCTGCCCATCGGTGCCGAGGGCAACTACAAGGGTGTCGTCGATCTGGTGACGATGGACGCGCTGGTGTGGCTCGATGAGGAACTGGGCGCCAAGTGGGAGGTCCAGGAGATCCCCGCTGATCTGGTCGACGAGGCCAACGCCTACCGCGCCGAACTCATCGAGACGGTGGCCACCGTGGATGAGGACCTGCTCGAGAAGTTCATCGCCGAGGAGGAGATCACCGTCGACGAACTGCGGGCCGCCATCCGCAAGGCCACCATCGCCGGCGAGGTCATCCCCGTGCTCAACGGCACCGCCTTCAAGACCAAGGGGGTGCAGCCGCTGCTCGACGCCGTGGTGTGGTACCTGCCGTCGCCGATCGACCTCCCCCCGGTGGAGGGCACGAACCTCAAGGGCGACCAGGAAGTCACCCGCGAGGTGTCCGACGACGCGCCGTTCTCGGCCCTGGCCTTCAAGATCATGACTGACCCCCACGTCGGCAAGCTCACCTACTTCCGCGTGTACTCGGGCAAGCTCGAGAAGGGCGGTCAGGTGCTGAACAGCCGCACCCAGTCGAAGGAGCGCATCGGTCGTCTCCTCGAGATGCACGCCAACGACCGTCAGGATCTCGACGAGATCTTCGCCGGTGACATCGTGGCCGGCATCGGTTTCAAGAACACGAAGACCGGCGACACCCTGTGCGATCCCTCCAATGCGATCGTGCTGGAGGAATTGATCTTCCCCGAGCCCGTGATCCACGTGGCCGTCGAGCCGAAGACCAAGGCCGATCAGGACAAGATGGCCAAGGCCCTCTACGCGCTGGCCGAGGAGGACCCGACCTTCCAGGTGCGCACCGACGAGGACACGGGCCAGACCGTGATCTCGGGTATGGGCGAATTGCACCTCGAGGTCCTCGTCGACCGCATGCTGCGCGAGTTCAAGGTCGACGCCGCCGTGGGCAAGCCGCAGGTGGCCTACCGCGAGACGATCACCCAGACGATCGAGAACTCGACCTACACCCACAAGAAGCAGACCGGTGGTTCGGGTCAGTACGCCGAGGTCACCATCACCCTGGAGAACACCGGCCCGGGTGGCGGCTACGAGTTCGTCGACAAGATCACCGGCGGACGCATCCCCAAGGAGTACATCCCCTCGGTCGATGCCGGCATCCAGCAGGCCATGACCGCCGGTGTGCTCGCCGGGTACCCGACGGTCGACGTGCGCGCCATCCTCACCGACGGCAAGTACCACGACGTCGACTCCTCGGAGATGGCGTTCAAGATCGCCGGCACCATGGCGTTCAAGGAAGCCGCTCGCAAGGCCAAACCGGCGCTGCTCGAACCCATCATGAACGTCGAGGTGTCAACGCCCGACGACTACATGGGTGATGTCATGGGCGATCTCTCCAGCCGTCGCGGCAAGTTGGGTGGCATGGAGCAGAAGGGCAACTCCCAGATCATCCGTGCGCAGGTCCCGCTGTCCGAGATGTTCGGGTACGCCACCGACCTCCGGTCGCGAACTCAGGGCCGCGCCACCTACACCATGCAGTTCGACTCCTACCAGCAGATGCCGTCCAATGTGCAGGAAGAGATCGTCACCCGCGTGCGCGGCGACTGATCGACTCCTCACCGGACGACACACACCACACGACACCACACAAGACCACACAGACCTCCGCCGGACTCCGGCACCAACCAACCGCCGACACCCGGCACCAACCGAAGGAGAATCCGATGGCACGCGAGAAGTTCGAGCGGACCAAGCCCCATGCGAATGTTGGGACGATGGGTCATATCGATCATGGGAAGACGACGTTGACGGCGGCGATCACGAAGGTGCTTGCTGATGCGGATCCGTCGAACA
>JBJTGD010000297.1:0-8563 GCA_046093735.1 Acidimicrobiia bacterium
CCTCATGGCCGAGGCCCTGCGCCGGGCCGAGGCCGACAGCGGTGGCTCCGGTCTGCTCACGTCGGCCGACGCCCTGTTCACGGTGGGTGGCACGTCATGGAGATATCGCGACGCGGCCGCGGCGGTGGCGACGCGCCTGGAGATCACGCCCCGGCGCACGGCGACATCGGTCATGGGCGGGAACCTGGCCGGCGTGATGCTGGTGCGGGCCGCCGACGCCATCGCCCGGGGTGAGACCGATGTGGTGCTGCTGTGCGGCGGCGAGGCCCAGCGCACCCGCACCCGGCTGCGACGCGAGGGCCTCGAGCCCGACTGGGAGGTGCAGCCCGACTCCATGCCCGAGGGTGCGTCCTTCGGGGACCCCCGACCCTTGATCGACGAGACGGAACGATCCCGCGGTGTGGTCCTGCCCGTCGAGGTCTACCCGCTGTTCGAGGTGGCGCTGCGGGCGCGGTTGGGACTGGGGATCGACGAGCACCGTCGGCGCATCGGTGGCCTGTGGTCGTCCTTCTCGACCGTCGCCGCCGACAACCCCTTCGCCTGGCTCCGCACTCCGCTGACGGCCGAGGAGATCATCGTTCCGTCGGATGGCAATCCGATGATCTCGTGGCCGTACACGAAGCGGTTGTGTTCGAACAATCAGGTCGACCAGGGCGCCGCGCTCGTGCTGACCTCGGTCGCCGCGGCCCAGCGCGCCGGTGTGCCCCGTGACCGATGGGTGTTCCTCCACGCCGGTACCGAAGCGGTCGACCACTGGAACGTGTCGCACCGCGTCGACCTGTGCTCGTCACCGGCATTGCGGTTGGCCGGTCGTGATGCGTTCACCATCGCCGGCATCGATCCCCACGATCTCGCCCATGTCGATCTCTATTCGTGCTTCCCCGCCGCTGTGCAGATCGCCGCCATCGAACTGGGCCTGGCCCCGGCGCGTCTGGCCGACGGCTGCGGGGACCTCCCCGGGTGGGGCGGCATCGGTGCCCGAGTGCCGTTGACCGTGACCGGCGGGATGACGTTCGCCGGCGGACCGCTCAACGACTACCCGACCCATGGCGTGGCCACGATGATGCAGCGACTGCGCGACGAACCTTCAACGATCGGTCTGTGCACGGCTAATGGTGGATACACCACCGAACACGCGGTCATGGTGCTGTCGGGCTCACCGTCGCGCATGGGCGGGTACCGCCACTCCGAACCGCAGGCCGAGGTGGATGCCCTGCCGTCCACGCCGATGGACGACGACTGGGTCGGCCCGGTGACGGTGGAGAGCTGCACGGTGCCGTTCCGCGACGGAGCGCCGTCACATGTGCTCCTCGCCGTGCGCACCCCCCATGGCGCGCGGGCGTGGGGGCGCAGCGAGGATCCGGTCACCATCGCCACCGCCATGTCGATCGAGATGGTGGGCTCGGCCGCCCACCGCCGGGCCGACGGCACCGTCGAGCTCGACTGAACGGCGCGCGCTCAACTCCGCGAGTCGTTGGCCTTGAGTCGAGCGGCGAGGAGGGTGAGGACTCGCTCCTCGGCCTTGGGCATCTCGGCCAGCAACTGACGGAACGCCTTGGTGTCGAAGGCCAGCAACTGCACCGGCGTCTGGGCCACCACCGACGCACTGCGCGGCCGCCGATCGACCAACGCCATCTCCCCGATCATCGATCCGGGACCGAGGGTGACGATGTGCTCGTCGGCCACGTACACCCCGACGTCACCGCTCTCCACCACGAAGCACTCGAGCCCGACACGACCCTGGTCGATGATGCAGGTTCCCACCTCCACATCGACGTGCTCGGCCAGTTCGGCCACCCGGGCCAGTTCATCGTCGGAGAATCCCTCGAAGAAGGCCAGTCCTCGCAGACGTGCTGCACCGTCGAGCGCCTTCGACCGCTTCGAACCCATGGCCGGACCTCCTCCGACGATCCGGGGTGACCGGACGTCTGCGAGGATGGTACGTCTCCGTCGTCGGTGGCGCACCGACGACCTCGTCCGACCGGGAGGAACCCGTGGTCTCGGAACTGTTCGACCCCACCGCGTGGGAGGACGTCCCCGGTTTCGGGGATCTGACCGACATCACCTATCACCGGGCGGTCGATCAGGGCACGGTGCGTGTGGCCTTCGATCGACCTGACGTGCGCAACGCCTTCCGTCCCCACACGGTCGACGAGTTGTACCGGGTACTCGATCACGCCCGGCAGTGGAGCGATGTGGGTTGCGTGCTGTTGACGGGCAACGGACCGTCGCCGCGCGACGGCGGGTGGGCGTTCTGCTCCGGTGGCGACCAGCGCATCCGGGGCCGGGACGGCTACCGCTACGCCGAGGGCGAGACCGCCGAGGGGATCGACCCGGCCCGTTCGGGACGCCTGCACATCCTCGAGGTGCAACGACTGATCCGGTTCATGCCCAAGGTCGTGATCTGTGTCGTGCCGGGGTGGGCGGCGGGAGGCGGGCACAGCCTCCACGTGGTGAGCGATCTGACGCTGGCCAGTCGTGAGCACGCCCGTTTCAAGCAGACCGATGCCGATGTGGCGAGTTTCGACGGTGGGTTCGGCTCCGCCTATCTCGCTCGTCAGGTGGGACAGAAGTTCGCTCGCGAGATCTTCTTCCTCGGGCGCGAGTACACCGCCCAGCAGATGTTCGAGATGGGCGCGGTGAACGAGGTCGTCGACCACGCGGATCTCGAACGGGTGGCGCTGGAATGGGCGGCCATGGTCAACGGCAAGAGCCCGATGGCCCAGCGCATGCTGAAGTACTCGTTCAACCTCATCGATGACGGGTTGGTCGGACAGCAACTGTTCGCCGGCGAGGCAACACGACTGGCCTACATGACCGACGAGGCGGTCGAGGGTCGCGATTCGTTCCTGGAGAAGCGCGCCCCCGACTGGTCCTCGTTCCCCTGGTACTACTGAGCGGTCACTGCGTCGTCACTGCGTCGTCACGATGACGACGACGCCGGCCAGGGCCAGCACCACGCCCACCACCTGTTCGCGCACGAGGCGTTCACCGTCGATCCGACGGGCCAGCAACAAGGTGGCGATCGGGAACATGGAGGCCAGCGCGGCGGTGACGGCCACCGGACCCGAGCGCGTGGCCAGGCCGTAGAGACCGACGGCGGCGACGTCACCGAATCCGGCCATCACGGCCAGACGCAGCGTGGTCCGGTCTCCGGTGCGCACGGTCGCCCGCCCCCCCATGACCACCGGCACCAGCACGGCGAGGTAGGCGAGCCGGGAGACGGCCAGTGTGGTGATCGTGCTCGTCTCGCTCCCCCGGGCCACGGCCACCAGTGACAAACCGATGCCCGCCGCGGCGCCGAGGGCGAACAGCAATGGTCGATGTCCCCCGGTGCGGAACTCGCGCAGGTTCGGTCCACCGGCCAGCACCACTCCGATCACCGCCAGCACGATGCCGGCCGCGCACAGCGCCCCGATGGTCGAGCCGGTGAGCAGTCCCACCACGACCGGGACGATCACCGACGTGCTGGCGATCGGGGCGACGACACCCATGACGCCGGTGGACAGTCCGCGATAGAGCGACAGGATCCCGACGCAGGCGGTCAGCCCGGCCGCCGCTCCCCACGGCGTCGCCACCGAGTACATCTGCAGGTCACCGGAGACCACGGCGATGATCGCCACCACCGGCAGCACGGCGACGATGGACCAGAACAGGACCACCGAGGCCGAGGACCGACGGGTGGCCGTTCCCCCGACGAAGTCCGCGGTGCCCCACAGGACCGCGCAGACGAGGGCCAGGGCGACCGACATCTCGGGGGGTCTCAGCCGATGGCGACGGGTATGCGCGAATGGGCCCGCGCCCAGTGCGACACCACCCGCACCGGCTCGTCGGTCAGCTGCGGTGCTCCGAAGCGCTCATAGAAAGTGGTGAACGCCACCCTCGCCTCCAGTCGGGCGAGGTTCGCCCCGAGACAGTGGTGGATGCCGTGACCGAGGGCGAGATGGCGACGGATCGTGCGAGTGATGTCGAAGCGCTCGGGATCGTCGAACTCGCGCTCGTCGTGATTGGCCGCGCCCCACACCAGCAGCACCCGGGTGCCCGCCGGGATGGTCGTGCCGTGCAGTTCGACGTCGACCGTGGTGGTGCGGGGCAGAGCCTGGGCCGGTGCGTCGAAGCGCAGCATCTCCTCGATGGCGGCCGGCCACCGGTCCGGTTCGGCCAGGAGCAGCTCGCGCTGCTCGGGATGGCGGTCGAGCAGCACCAGACCGTTGCCCAACAGACTCGACGTGGTGTCGTTCCCGGCGAGGATCAGCAACATGCAGAAGCCGAGCAGTTCATCGGTGGTCAGTCGTTCCCCATCGATCTCGGCGGCCAGCAGGGCTGACATGAGGTCGTCGGTGGGCCGGGCGCGACGTTCGGCCAGCAGACCGGTGAAGGCCTCGTAGATCGAGGTGGCGTTCGACGCGAACTGCTCGGCGTCGTTGATCTCGAGGAACGTCTCGGTCCAACGGGCGAAGTCGTCGATCATGTCGTCGGGCACGCCGATGAGCCGACCGACGACCATCGCCGGGAGCGGCGCGGCATAGCGGTGCTGGAAGTCGAACTCCCCCTCGACCGCCAGTTCGTCGCACAGTCGATCGGCGACGGCGGCGACGACGGATTCGATCCCGGCGATGCGCTTGGGTGTGAAGGCGCGCGAGACGATGGCGCGGTTCGCCCTGTGTCGGGGCTGATCGAAGTAGATCATCATCGGCAGCAGGCCGCGGGCCTCGGCCGCAGCACTGCTGAATCGGTCGTGATCGTGGACGGCGTTCCAGACGTCGTCGAAACGGGTGAGGGCCACGAAGTGTCCGTCGGGGTCGACGTACACCGGATGCTCGTCACGCATCGCTCGGTAGTCGTCGTACATCGTGCGTTGGAACGACGCGGCGAACGGGTTGTAGCGGAACTCGGTCATGGTCACCCCCGACGTCGAGGGTAGTCAGCGGCGGGCGACGACGGCCCGGTCGCGGCCCGACAGGTCCCGGTGCACGGCGATGTCGCCGAACCCGCGCGACCGGGCCAGGTCGGTGACGGCATCGGCCTGACGGGGATCGATCTCCAGTACCAGCGCACCTTCGGGACGCAACCACTCCGACGCTCCCGACACCAGCACCCGGAGATCGTCGAGCCCATCGGGGCCGGCGAACAGGGCAGCAGCCGGTTCCCAGTCGCGGACGGCGACGTCCAGTTCGTCGGCATCGGCCACATACGGTGGATTGGAAACCACGAGGTCCACTGCGCCGAGGAGATCGACAGGTAGGGCCGCGAACCACGACCCCTCGACGACCCGCACCCGGGTGGCCGCCCGACCGATCCCGGCCAGGTTGGCCCGAGCCACCTCCAGCGCCTCGGCCGATCGATCGGTGAGCCACACGTCGATGCGCTCGCGCTCGACGGCGATCGACAGACCGATGGCCCCGGAGCCGGTGCCGAGGTCGACGGCGCACAGCGTACGTTCGGCGGAGGCCGAGCGGATCCGGTCGAGTTCGGCCAACGCCAGTCCGGTGACCACCTCGGTCTCGGGCCGGGGGATGAGCACCCGTCGGTCGACCATCAGATCGAGGGTGCGGAACCCCCAGCGGCCGAGGACGTACTGCAGCGGTTCTCCCTGCAGACGACGCTCGACCATCAGGTCGTGGAAGTACATGGCCCGTTGCGTCACCGGTTCATCGAGCATCGTCACGTGTTCGGCACCCTCGAATCCCGAGGCGCGCTCCACGATCCACCGGGCCTCGATGGCAGGTGATCCGGTCACGGAACCGAGCCGGTCGGTGGTCTCGGCCAGCACCTCCCGCCACGTGACGGTGGACTCGGTCACGACGCTCCGTCGCGCAGTTGGGCGGCGCGCTCGTCGGCGATGAGCGCGTCGACGAACTCGTCGAGATCGCCGGCGAGGATGCGGTCGAGACGATGGAGGGTCAAGCCGATCCGGTGGTCGGTGACGCGGTTCTCCTTGAAGTTGTAGGTGCGGATCTTCTCCGACCGACCACCGGCACCGGACTGGGCCCGGCGCGCGCCCGACGCCTCCGCCGCCTGCCGCTCCTGTTCGGCCTGCAGCAGCCGGCTGCGCAGGACGCGCAAGGCCTTCTCACGATTCTGCAGTTGGCTCTTCTCGTCCTGCATCGCCACGACGACCCCGGTGGGCACATGGGTGATGCGCACGGCGGAATCCGTGACGTTGACATGTTGTCCGCCTGCGCCCGACGACCGGTAGGTGTCGATGCGCAGATCGGCCGGATCGATCTGGACGTCGATGTCATCGGCCTCGGGCAGCACCGTGACGACGGCCGACGATGTGTGCACCCGACCCTGACTCTCGGTCACCGGGACCCGCTGGACACGATGAGGTCCCCCCTCGAACTTCATGTGCGTCCACGCCCCGTCACCGGCCAGTCGGAACGTCACGTCGATGTAGCCACCGAGATCGGAGGGCTGGGCCTCCATCACCTCGAAGGTCCATCCCCGACGCGTGGCCCACGCCCGGTACATGTCGAACAGGTCGCGGGCGAAGAGGTTCGCCTCCTCACCGCCCTCGGCTCCGCGGATCTCCGCGATCACCGCCCGGCCATCATTGGGATCGGCCGGGAGCAGTAGGACCCGTATCTCCTCCTCCAGGCGGGCGATCGTCGTCTCGGCGCCGTCGATCTCGGCCCGCAGCACGTCACGGTCCACCGGGTCGGCGTCGGTGAGCATCTCGCGGGCCGTGACCAGATCGTCGGTGGCGGACTGCAACTCGCGCAGCCGGACCACCAAGTCTCCGAGGGCCCGGTAGCGCCGCCCGGAATCGGCCGACCGTCGCGGGTCGGCCAGCAACTCGGGGTCGGCCAGCGCCACCTCGAGGTCGGCGAACTCGCGCTCGAGTCCGACCAGTCGGTCGAGCAGGCTCACGAGGACACTCCCCGACGCCAGTCATCGCCGACGGTGACCACCTCGGCCGGATCACGCAACCGGGCGGCGAGACGTTGCGTCATCGGATGGGCGTCACGCTCGGGCAGCACCAGCACCAGTCGGGCCTCGGGATCGTGCACGGCACGCGCATCGGCGGCCGTCGGCACCAGGTCGAGGTCGATGCCCACCGAACACGCCACCACCACTGCGCCGCCATCGGATCCGGAACCGAGGGCGATCGCGGCTGCAGTGTCCTTGACGCTGTCGCGCGGCATCGGTGGCTCGGTCGGGACGAGGGTCACCGCACCGACGAGACCCGGCTCGTCGACCAGCATCGATCGCAGCCATCCCTCGGGTGCCAACCGCCGCAATGGATGGGCCTCGGCCTCGGCGCGCCGCACGGCGTCGACGCTGGCGATCACCGAACGCAGCGCGTCACCGGTGGGGAGATCGCCGTGCACCATGGTGAAGGCCTCGCGGTCGTGACGACCCACACCCACTTCGATGCGGGCGCCGTCGTCGGTGTCGACGATGCGGGCGATCTCCAGACCGCGCAGTTCACCCCGGATGGCGCCGTGCTCGATGGTGACGTCGACGCCCGCCTCCTCGGGGCCCTCGAGGAGTTCGAGTGCCGCGGCCGACGGCATGGCGCGCTCGGTCACCGGTGCGGGGATCGCCGGCGCCAGCGTCCGCTCCTCCACCTGCCACACCTCGATGCCACCGGTGAACTGCGCGGCGCGACGAGCCAACACACCGGGGACGTCGAGTGCATCCGAGGCGGCGCGATCGGCCATCACCGCCAGCGGCATCGACTCGCGCTCGGCCAGGGCCAGTGCCGCACCCAGACCCACGACATGGTCGACCAGCACCCACAACCGATCGGGACCCCGCACGGCGGCACCGTCGACGATGGGTGCCGCCTCGAGAGTCGACGCGTCGACGGCCAGGTGCTCGGCCACCAGCGTGCGGGCCTTCACCACCCGGAGTCGGGCGCGGCGGTCGGCGTCGATCGTCATCGACCGGACGCCAGCGGGCTGCGGTGGAGTGGCCGGGACGCTATTTGCGGCGTCGGCCGTACCGCTTCTCGAACTTCTCGATCCGGCCGCCGGTGTCCACCAGCTTCTGCTTGCCCGTATAGAAGGGGTGGCACTCGTTGCAGAGTTCGGAGGTCAGTTCGGCCTTGGTCGACCGCGTCGTGAACGTGTTCCCACAGGAGCACTTGACGGTCGCTTCGACGTAGTCAGGATGGATGTCGGCCTTCATGACGGGGCTCCGGGAAGATCGAGGGGACTTGAGTCTGCCGGGAAGCAGGGGTTCATGGCAATCCCGGGCTCAACCCTTGCCCACTTCGGCCAGGAACTCGTCGTTGGTGCGGAACTGGCCGAGGCGATCGACCAGCATCTCCAGACCCGGGGCGCTGCTGCCCCCCTCCGACAACCCGGCCAGCACCCGGCGCAGTTTGTGGACCTGGGCCAGCTGCTTCTTGTCGTAGAGCAGTTCCTCGTGGCGGGTCGACGACGCCTCTACATCGATGGCCGGGAACAACCGACGCTCGGCCAGGCGCCGATCAAGTCGCAACTCCATGTTCCCCGTGCCCTAGAAATCTACGCAAATGGCATCGGCCATTAGACTATTCGTTTCAACAAGCGCAGTCGCCCAACTAGTCAAGCTGCCACCCTCTTCGATGTTT
>JBJTGD010000298.1:0-4423 GCA_046093735.1 Acidimicrobiia bacterium
GAGCAATGAGATCTCGAGGGTGTGTCGCCCCGTCGTGGGGGGGCAGTCGATCACGATGTCGAAGTCGATCGGTCGGTCGGGGATCAGGATCGACTCGAAGTACCGACGTGTGTCCTCGCCGGACTCCAGCCACCTGAGGCCCAGCCGGATCGGGGTCTCCCCGAACGTCTTGCCCCGTCGGGTGCCCCGATAGACGACGCGGACCGAGATGGAGATGTCGTCGCCGATGATGACCGTGGAAGGAGCTCTCGTGACCACGACCTCGCCGAAGTGATCCTCGGGCCCGTTGTCGTCGGTCGGGGAGATCGGCGCCGACATCGCCACCCTGAGACTGCGGTCCATGAGACGGAGACCGTTCGTGGCTGTTCCGATGCGCAGGCCGTCAACCATTCTCTCGGGGGCGACGACCAAGTCGTATAGCGGCTTGACCGGAATGGGAGCCATCCCGACGATCGAACGCGACGACTCCTTGACAATGAGCAGCCGCGCGAACTCTGCGCTCATCTCCGTCCGCACCCGCATGATGTCGGGCCGAGAGGGATTGACACCGACGATGAGGTGGTCACCGCAACGGATCACGTCCTGCGGCCAGTCGCCGACATCGAGCGCACTCTGCCCGCCATCATCGCTCACCCAGACCAGCTCACCGCGCCCCGAATTGGCGATGATCCATCCGTCGTCGGCCGCAGTACGCAAAGGGCTGTGCGGACGGCAGAGACCCTCGATCACCACTCGACCCGTCTCGACCTCGATCAGGACTCCGGTGTCGGTGTCGATGTTCTGGTTCCATTCCCGGTGATTCGCTTTCGTGCCGAACGCCGTCACGTAGGTGAGGCCACTGTGCCGGGCCAGACAGTTCCGGTGACCACCATCCGCTCGCGCTCCGGGCGACAGGATCGTCTCCAAGGGACGATTCGGACGGAGGCGCTGCACGGCATTCGTACCCGTCGACACCAACAGGAGAGCGTCCGGATCGGAGGGATCGAACATGATGTCGTGCAATTCTTCGACTCGGTCAACGCGTTCCATGCGCATCATTCCGCGCTCGTCGTACCAGACGATCTCGCCCAGCCGATCGACGGACTCACCGGGACTCAAGTGCATCGACCGCGCGAACCGATTCCCATCGAAGGCGAGTCCGACGGTCGGCAAGGTGTCGACGACCTCCCACTCACCCCGGGAGATCGCAAAGACGCCGCCGCCCTCGAGATCGGGGCTGGAGATAACGAGGCAGACATCATCGCCGATGAGCCGCTGGATGTCCTCGAAGCCCAGACGGGCGAGGGCGGGGGTCGAGTGGTGGCCGTCGTTCATGGGGGCGGTGCAGTCGACGACGCTCATCGCTGCTCGACCACACGCTAGACGACGGGGCGACCAGCTCGGCCCGAGCCGATCCGTTGCCCGATGCGGGGCCGTGCGAGTATCGGGAGGTGGCACCGTCGCTCATCACCCGGACGCTCCCGGTCGGATTCGGACTCGAGGTCGAAGGGCTCGACCTCTCCAGCCCACTCGATGAGTCGACGAGGTCGACGTTGCGTGACCTCTTCGTCGACGCCGGCGTGCTCGTGTTCCGGGGCGCCGGAACCACGCCGGCGGCCCACATCGAACTGAGCCGGGCGTTCGGCGAACTCGAACTGCACTCCAACCGCGAGGCGTTGATCGAGGGCTGCCCCGAACTCATCGATATCTCGTACCGACCTCCCGGTGCCGGCCCGACGACGGGCGTGCAGCCGATCTACGAGGTCGACGGTGTGCACCTCGCCGGCTGGCTGGCCTGGCACACCGACCAGTGCTTCATCCCGAGACTCTCACGCGGCGGCGTGCTTCGAGCGCTGCAGGTTCCTCGACGCTTCGGCCGCACCGGGTTCATGGACAAGGTCCTCCTCCATGACACGCTCGACGAGTCGATCCGGGCGCGCATCGCCGACCGTCGCGCCGTGTACCGGTTCGAACCGCGCATGGACCGCAACCGCTACGCCGTCCCGGATGGTGCGCGTCTCGTGCGCAGTTCCATCGCTATGGACTCCCTCGTCGAACGTCTCGAGCGCGACTTCCCACCGGTGAGCCATCCACTGGTGCTGACCCAGCGCGAGACCGGGCGGGCGGTCCTCAACTTCTCACCGTGCTACGCCGTCGGCATCGAGGGCATGGCCGAGAACGAGGCCGACGAACTGCTCACAGCACTCAGCGACCACTGCTCACGAGCAGCCGCGCGGAATGCCTATTTCCACGACTGGCAGGTGCACGACCTGGTGGCGTGGGACAACTGGCGGATGTTGCACCAGGCCGAGGGATGTCCGGCCGACGAGACCCGCCTGATGCATCGCACCAGCATCGCCGGCGACTACGACCTCGGCGCCTTCACCTGAGAGAACATATCCGGCTCGGGCCGTGCGCCGATCAACCGGTGAAGACGGGGTTGACCGGATCCGGATCGATCGCCGTACAGGCGGGATCGGCGGTATCACAGAGACCGTCGACCGGACCCCACATCTCGAAGTCCACCGAGGCCGGTGCCTGATTTGTCCACCAGCCGGGCCTCTCCACCTCGCCGTAGAGCGTGAGCACCAGCGTGTGGATGCCTGGTTGGAGGAAGGCGGTGAAGTAGGGCTGATGTCCCTCCATCACCACACCACCAGCGAGCTGCTCGCCCATTTCGTCGCCGTAGTCGTCATAGAAGTTGTTGAGATCATCGTTGCAGCCCACCACGTTGTCGTCGGGGCTGGTCGGATCGAAGTCGGTGTAGAGCGCCAGGAACGGGTCAGAGATGTCGTTCTCGGGATTGAGCGACGACAGGTACTCACTCAGCGGATCGGTACCGATGCCTCGGAACGTGTACTGACCGGCGACGAGGACCCGGACCGCGAAGGTGGCATAGACGTGCATCCCCTTGCCCGGATCCGACTCGAGATCACAGTCCTCGATGCCACCGAGGAAGTGCTCGTCGTCATCGATGTCGGGACGGTTCGGGGGTCCGGCGAAGAACTCGGGCGCATCGGCCGGAAGTCCCAGAGTGCGGGCGAGGAGCAACTGACCCGACGGACGGGTCTCGGGGTACACCGGGTTGAACCATGCCGACCAGATCGGATCGCCGATGATGTCGTACAGGACGAGTTCGTGCGCCGCCGGAACGACGGTGCTCCCGGGATTGCCCGAATCGTTCTCGATCACGTTGTCGTCCCCGTCGATGACTTCGTAGGTCGGGCAATTCGTGATCGAGATCGAAGCCGAACCCGTGCTGACCACCCAATAGATCTCCTCGGCGGGTGGCGAGTCACAGTCGACCGAGAGCGCCGTGGTGAGCGGGGTGGTGGACGTCGTGGCCGACGCGCTTCCCGAGATCGCACCGATCGCCGGAATGAGGAGGGCGACCGCCCCCACCGGGACCAACACTCGCCGGAATCGCTTCCACAGATTCATCTGAGCCACTTCATCCTCTGAACTTGGTCTGACACTTCGGCGAGTCCATTGCCCCCACGGTCGGGTGAGGATCGTGCGGGACTTGACCCATCAACGCTGTGAACTTACCTCAATCACTTCATCGCCGATGGAATCCCTGCTGAGAATCCAGTCCCGATCGCTCCAGTCAATCAGTGCTGAGAGGGTCGACCTTCGCCAGCCGAGCGGGCTCCCGACGTCGTCGCATCAGCGGCGAGTCGCAGTCGGGCGGCACCCAGTCCGATGTTCACCCCGGACCCGTAGGCCGAAGCACCGGAGAGCACGGTGGCCAGCATCGTGCCCAGCACGAGGCTGATCGCCTGCTCGGCGTTCAGTTCACCGGCGATCCAGAAGCCGACGAAGACCCCCATGCCGACCACTCCAATGGCGGCGACGAACCAGCCGAGACCGCGCAGGAGACGCTCGATCCGATGGGCGTCGGCAAGACGCTCGTCGATCTCCATCGTCATGAGTCCGGGGCCGGCGGGAGACATTGGACTCAACTCTGCCCGTTCGAAGCCAGGAGCGCGGGAATGGTCCCGGGGTCGAGTTGCTGGCGCACGGCGATGAACGAGACCGATCGGATCGCCGCCGCCCCAGCGGGGGGTGCGGTCAACTCCCGTCGTCGACCCACCACCTGCACCAGCATCGGGTGGACCACGCCGGCGTCGAGCACCGGGACGACGCCCTTGGCTCGGACGATCGCAGCCGGCAGCGCATCGAGCGCCGCTCGCAGCTCATCGATGGCGACAGGCGCATCGAACGTGCGAACCCACGTCACGAACATGGTCGAGGCGTCAGGCCCAAGCTCACCGTCCCTCCGCTCGTCACGTTCGGATCCGGACTCCGATCGACCGGTCGGCACCCCGTCGAACAGCACCTCGAGGTCGACGCGGCCGTGATCGGCATCGAGCACGACCGCCGACGGGGCGATCGATGCGATCCGGTCGTGAGCCTCGGCCCGGCCGGACCGGTCGACCAGATC
>JBJTGD010000299.1:0-6518 GCA_046093735.1 Acidimicrobiia bacterium
GGCCAGCAACTCGGTGCCCCGTACCCGGCTGTCGAGGATCTCCCGCCGGTAGGACTCGTTCCAGCGGTGGTCACCGATGCCGGCTCCGGCGAGATGGACGACGGCGTCGACTCCCTCGAGCGCAGCGGCGTCGATGGTGCCGGCGGCCGGATCCCAGCGCACGGCCCGTTCGCCGTCGGCCACGGGCCGCCTCACGACCGGCACCACCTCATGTCCGTCGGCGCGCAGGGCTCGCCCGAGTTCGGTTCCGATGAGTCCGGTTGCTCCGGTGATGGCGATCTGCACGTGAGGTCCTCCTCGATGGTCTGGGGAGTACAACCACATCGGTCCACGTCCTATGCCCGGTACGCTCGCCGAGCGATGAGCACCCGCAAGCTGATCCTCCTGTCGTTGGCCTGCGGTCTCGCCATCCTGGCGGCGGCTGCGGCCCAGTTGTTCATGGCCGCTCGCTGACGCCCGCTGATGCCTGCTCACGCCCGCTGACCCTGTCGTTCGTCGGGCGTCGTGGCGACGGCCGTGTGAACACCCTGTGAAACACCGTGTGCAGCGGCCTGATCGCGGCTGACAGCGCCGGCCGGGTTCCCTAGGGTCGGGGCGTGTCCGGTGGGTTGTTCAGCGACTACGAGGTCGGAGGCTTCTTCGACGAGGTCTTCGGACCCGATGGTGTCGTGCGAGACCACTACGCACCCCTGCTGGAACGTCTTGGCGACTTCACCGTGGAGGACCTGGCCTCACGGGAACGCCAGCGCGACGCCTCGTTCCGCAACCAGGGGATCACGTTCACCGTCTACGGGGAGGACGAGGGGATCGAGCGCACGTTCCCCATGGACCTCATGCCCCGCATCATCGATGCCGAGGAATGGTCGGTGGTCGAGGCCGGGCTCGAACAGCGCGTCCGAGTGCTCAATCTCTTCCTCGACGACCTCTACGTGGGAGATCGTCTGGCCGTGCGCGACGGGATCGTGCCGTGGTGGGTGCTCAGCTCCTCGGACGGATTCCGACGCGAGGCCTTCGGCATTCCGGTGCCGCTCGGCGCGCGCTGCCTGGTGGCCGGCATCGATCTGGTGCGCGGAGACGACGGTCGCTACGTGGTGCTGGAGGACAACGTCCGCAGTCCGAGCGGGATCTCCTACGTGGTGGAGAACCGCGTGGCGATGACCAGGCTGTTGCCGCAACTGTTCGCCGACATCCCGGTGCGGCCCGTGGGCTACTACGGCCGTTCGCTGCGCAACGCGTTGACGCGGGTGGCGCCGCCCACTGCTGGTGACGATCCGACGATCGTCGTGCTCACGCCGGGTGTGTACAACTCGGCCTACTTCGAGCACGTATTCCTGGCCGCTCACATGGGTGTGGAGCTGGTCGAGGGTCGCGATCTCGTGGTCGACGAGCACATCGTCTTCATGCGCACCACGAAGGGACTCAAGCGTGTCGATGTGATCTATCGGCGCATCGACGACGTCTTCCTCGATCCGGTCGCCTTCCGGCCCGACTCCACCCTCGGTGTCCCCGGGCTGCTGGCCGCGGCCCGCTCGGGCACGGTGACGATCGCCAACAGCATCGGGAACGGAGTGGCCGACGACAAGGCGGTGTACGCCTATGTGCCCGAGTTGACCCGCTTCTACCTCGGTGAGGACCCCATCCTCGACAACGTGCCCACCTATCTGCTGTGGGATCCCGAACAACGCGAACACGTGTTGGCCCATCTCGATCAGCTGGTCATCAAGCCGGTGGCCGAAGCCGGCGGCTACGGGATCACCATCGGGCCGAGCGCCACCGACGAAGAGCTCGCTGGGTGTCGTGAGGCCATCCTCGCCGACCCACGGGGCTGGATCGCCCAGGAAGTGGTGAGCCTGTCGCGTCACCCGACGCTGGTGGGTGAGGACGTGGAGGGTCGCCACATCGACCTGCGTCCGTTCGTGTTGACCAGCGACGGTGTGGAGGTGATCCCCGGTGGCCTGACCCGCGTGGCCATGCGCAAGGGGTCATTGGTGGTGAACTCCTCGCAGGGCGGCGGATCGAAGGACACCTGGGTGCTGGCTGGTCCGCACTCGGGTGGAGATCTCGACCGACCTTCGGGCATCGAGGGCGAGGACATCGAGACCGGTCGAGGAGTGAGCTGATGCTGGCTCGTGACGCCGAGAACCTGTTCTGGACCGGTCGGTATCTCGAGCGGGCCGAGGATACGGCGCGGCTGCTGGATGTGACCTACCACGGCGTGCTGGAGTCGCCGGTGGGGGAGATGGACATGGTGTGGCGCGCCGCTCTCGACGTCGCCGGTCTGCTCGACGTCTACGGGGAGAGCGGGCGGCCCCTCACCGCAGCCGCCGTGTCGGCCTTCCTCGTGCACGACCTCGACAATCCGGGCTCGATCGCCGCGGCAGTGGAGCGGGCCCGGGAGAACGTGCGGACCGTGCGCGAGTCGGTCTCCACCGAATGCTGGGAGGCGGTCAACTCGTTCTGCCTCCGGCTTCGGGCACGCGATCTCGGGTCGGATGTGCGTCGGCAACCACATGACGTCTACGGGTTCGTCCGGCAGAACTGTCAGGCCTTCGCCGGAGTGGCCTCGGAGACGCTGCCCCGCGACGACGCCTACCGCTTCCTGCGTCTCGGATGGAACCTCGAGCGCGCCGAGTGGACGTGTCGGCTCCTGCGGGTGCGACAGGTGCACCTCCAGGCGCCGGGCTTCCACGAGTGGGTGGGCACGTTGCGCGCCGCATCGGGACTCGAGGCGTACCGCCGACATGCGGGTGGCTCGATGGACCCGGTGGCCATCGTGCAGTTCCTCCTTCTCTCCGATTCGTTCCCCCGATCGGTCTTCTTCGCCGTGCGCGCCGCCGAGGATGCGTTGCGCGAACTCTCGGGCGGAACCAACGAGGGTCGACCACTGCGCCTGCTCGGTCGACTGCGCGCCGAACTCGAGTTCGCCGAGCCGCTCGAGATACTGCAGTCGGACTTCGAGGGGGAGATGTTGCGCATCGAGGCGGCCATCCGGGCCGTCAGTGCCGCAGTGAGCGTCGAGTTCTTCATCAACCTCCACCATCTCGACCTGCACACCGTCCGACTGGTGGCGGCCGAGGCCTCCGGTGTCGATCCGACGAGGAGCCCGGCACCAAGCCCGATGAAGAGCCCGGCGACGGACCCGTCGACCGGTGAGGACGCGCCGTGAGACTCGAGATCCGGTACCGGTCGATGTTCGAGTACGAGTCCTTCGTCACCGAGTCCCAGAACGAACTGCGGGCCTGTCCGGTGAGTGACGAGTACCAGGAACTCATCGGCTACCGGGTGGTGGTCTCGCCGGCGGCGAAGATCGCATCGTTCGTCGACTACTGGGGCACGCGGGTCGATGCCTTCGGACACCGTGAGCCCCACAGCTTCCTCGAGGTGGTGGCCTCGGCCGCCGTCGAGACCAGGCCGCGACCGTTGCCATCGGGGATCAGTCGGTCGGGACTGCTGGTCGATCCACCATTCGTCGACCGCCATGCCGAGTTCCTCGAGCGGACCCCTCATTGCGACTGGGGAGCCGAGATCGCCGCGCTGGCCGCGCAACATGTGGCGCTCGCCGGGGACGACGTCGTGTCGAAGGTGTTGGCCCTGCAGCGCCTGGTGGGCGCTCGACTGCAGGATCGCAAGGGCGTCACCACGATCGGCCTGCCGGTCGACGATGTCCTCACCGGCGGTGTCGGTGTGTGTCAGGACTACGCCCACCTGGCCATCGCCCTGTGTCGGAGTGTCGGTATCCCCGCCCGGTACGTGTCGGGCTACCTGTTCACCCGGGACGAGACGACCCTCGTCGATCCGGTGCCCGAGGATGACGAGTCGCTACGGGTGCTCACCCATGCGTGGTTCGAGGCCGCCATCCCCGCGTGGGGCTGGCTCGCCCTCGATCCGACGAACCAGACGATCGTGGGCGAGCGTCACGTGAAGATCGGCCATGGCCGCGACTACGACGACGCACGCCCGCTGTGCGGCGTCTACTCGGGCGCAGCCGAGGGCCGGGTCACTCCCACCGTGGAGATGAGGCGCCGGACCGGCGCCAGTGCGGTCACCGATCCAGCCCGCCGGATGCAGCAAGCGGCCCAGCAGCAGTGACCGGCCACGGGGTCCGACCGCGTCGACCCCGTCGCTAGGATCGAATCGGTCCTGTTCCCCCCGGAGGTGGTCCCCACGGCCGAGAACTTCGACGTCGTCGTCATCGGCGGCGGTCCCGCCGGCTACGCCGCCGCCCTCTATGGGGCGTCGGCTGGTCTCTCGATCGCCCTGGTCGAGAAGGGCACGATCGGTGGCACCTGCCTCAACGTGGGTTGCATCCCGGCCAAGGAGTTGCTGGAGACGGCCGCGGTCCGCCGGGCCATCGTCTCGGCCGCCGAATTCGGTCTGCGCACCTCCGAGCCCGAACTCGACTTCTCGGTGACCCAGATCCGCAAGCAGTCGGTCATCGACGGACTCATCGCCGGGCTGAGCGGACTGCTGGCCAAGCGCAAGGTCACGGTGTTCGACGGCCTCGGCACGCTCGGGGCCGAACACGTCGTCTCGGTCTCCGGTGGGACCTCGGGTGAGGTCGAGCTTCACGGCGACGCCGTGATCCTCGCCTCGGGCTCGGTGCCCCGGGTCATCGGCGGCGTCGACGTCGACGGGACGACCGTGGTCACGTCCGACGAGTTGCTGTCGCTCCAGTCACTCCCGGCCTCGGCCGTCGTCATCGGTGGTGGGGCGATCGGTTGTGAGTTCGCCTCGATGATGAGCGACCTCGGCACCAAGGTGACCATCCTCGAGGCGCTCCCGCAGATCCTTCCCGGTTGCGACGAGGACATCACACGGATCGTGCTCCGTTCGTTCAAGCAGCGCGACATCGATGTGCGTACCGGCGTGAAGGTCACGGGCCACCAACCCCAGTTCACCGGGGGCACCACGGTGTCGTTCGGTGAGAGCGAGTCGGTGACGGTCGACATGGTCGTCGTCTCGGTCGGGCGGCGTCCGTTGTCGGAGACGCTCGGTCTCGGCGGGACGTCGGTCCAGGTCGCCGACAGTGGTCATGTCGTGGTTGACGAGCGATGCCGCACCGGTGAGCCGGGCGTGTGGGCCGTTGGTGATCTCATCGCCACCCCGGCGCTGGCCCATGTCGCCTTCGCCGAGGGGATGCTCGCCATCTGCGACCTGCTGGGCGAGGAACCCACACCCATCGATCACTCCCGTGTGCCGTGGTGCATCTACTGCCATCCGGAGGTCAGCTTCGTCGGTCACTCCGAGGCCTCGGCCAAGGCCGCCGGCTTCGATGTGGTGGTGAGCACGCACCGGTACGCAGGGACCGGTCGGGCCCTGATCCTCGGGGAACCCGAGGGCATGGTGAAGATCATCGCCGAACGCCACGAGGACGACACCGGGGGTCGCATCCTCGGGGTCCACATGGTCGGCCCCTGGGTCACCGAGCAGTTGGGTCAGGCCTACCTCGCCGTGAACTGGGATGCCCACATCGATGACGTGGCGGCGCTCATCCAACCCCATCCGACGCTGAGTGAACTGTTCGGTGAGAGCGTGCTGGCGCTCACCGGTCGTTCGCTGCACGGTTGATCCGGAGGATCACCATGGCTGACATCCAGCTGCCGCAACTCGGTGAATCGGTCACCGAGGGAACGATCACGAAATGGTTCAAGAACGTCGGTGACGCCGTGGCCGCCGACGAGGTGCTCTACGAGGTGTCGACCGACAAGGTCGACTCGGAGGTCCCTTCACCGGTGAGCGGTGTGCTGACCGAGATCCGGGTGCCCGAGGGCGAGACCGTCGACGTGGGCACCGTGCTCGCCATCGTCGGTGACGCCGGTGCGGCGCCCAGCGCGGCTGTGGCCCCGGCGCCCGCTCCGCCCGAAGCGGTGACGCCGGCACCCGCTCCGGCACCCGCTCCGGCACCCGCTCCGACTGCGGCCCCTGCTCCTGCTCCCGCACCTGCTCCGGCTCCTGCTGCTCCGGCTGCTCCGGCGCCGGTGCCGGCGCCGGCTCCGGCTGCTCCGGCGCCGACTGCTGCACCGACGGCACCGGTCGACGACCCGAGGATCAGTTCGCCCATCGTCCGTCGGCTGCTCCTCGACAACGGGCTCGATCCCGCCGCCATCACCGGGACCGGTCTAGGCGGTCGCCTCACCCGCAGCGACGTCGAGGCCGCCATCCGGCAACGAGCCGCCGGTGGGGGAGCGCCGACCGCACCCACCGCAACAACTGCACCTGCGGCACCCCCAGCACCTGCGCCTCGTGTGGCCGAGGCGCCGCAACCGGTGCGCGCCGGTTCGGGTGACACCGTCGAGGTGCTCAACAACATCCGGCGGCGTACCGGTGAGCACATGGTCATGTCGAAGGCCACATCACCGCACGCCTACACGATCGTCGAGGTCGACTACGAGAACGTCGAACGCGTCCGGCGCGCCCATCGAGAACAGTTCCGTGCCGCCGAGGGCTTCAGCCTCACCTACCTTCCGTTCGTGTCACGTGCGGTGATCGATGCCCTTCGCAACTACCCGCACATGAAC
>JBJTGD010000300.1:0-3658 GCA_046093735.1 Acidimicrobiia bacterium
ACACCTACGAGCGGCGCGACGGACGGTGGCTCCGACGGTGGGGGCGGGAGGTCGCTCATCGTCTCTCCGGGAGGTGCGGCGCCGAGTTCGGCGCACGGGCACGACGCACGTTATCGGTTGACAGACCGCGGCCGCCCTCGCGCACCGCACCCCTCAGGTCGGTGGTTCGTCGCCCCAGAACACCGACCACGACGGCCACGAACCCGGCACGGTGCCGAGCCCGTCGTGGTGTCGGGGCCACTCGGCGGGCGGCAGTCGCAACGGCGACGACGCCGCCACCTCTCCGTACCAGAGTTCGTGGATCCGGCGCACGAAGAGCCACCGTCCGTCGCGCCGCTCGTAGGTGTCGCGGTAGAGGATGAACTGATGGATCCACCGGTCACCGTCCTGGATCTGCCCGTGGCAGTACACGGCACCGGTGGCGTGATCGGCATCGACGAGGTCGATGGCGTGGGTGCCGACGTTCAACATCGACACGCCGATGCCACGCAAGGACTCATCGAACGAGGCCTTCAACGCGTCGCGTCCCGATGCATCACGCCCGACGCGCACATCGTCGACGAACAGACCGACCAGCGCGTCGAGATCACGCGAGTCGATGGCCACGGCGTAGTGCGCGGCCAACTGGCGGATCTCCTCGTGGGCGAGCAGTCGCTCGAGGGTGGTGAGTTCGTCAGCCGGGCCGGGCGCCATGGCCCGAGCGTAGGGCGATGCCGTCACCGGGACCGGACCGACACCCGCCCTCACCGGCCCCGTGCGGTGCCGCCGCCGTATCCTCGGCTGATGCTCGCCGACGCGCCCGGACCGACTGCGCCGTTCGCCGACGGTTCGATCTCGCTGCGCGTCTATCCCCACAACGAGTTGCGGGCGGTCGACATCGTGGAGCAGTTGTGCACCCAGGCCGCCGGCGCGGTGGCCGCCGGATTCGACGGGGTCATGACCGCCGAGCACCACGGTGGCTTCGCCGGCTCCCTGCCCACACCGCTGCAGGTGTCCGGATTCCAGTTGGCTGCGATGTCGAGCGGCTGGGCCGCAGCCAGCCCGGTACTGCTGCCATTGCGACCGGTGGCCATGCTGGCCGAGGAGGTGGCGTGGCTCGATGCGCGACATCCCGGTCGCGTCGGCGTCGGTGTGGGCCCCGGGTCGTTGCCCCTCGACTTCGAGGCGATGGACGTCGACCAGTCGACCGCCGTCGATGCGTTCGCCCGAGACCTCCCCCGTCTGGTGGCCATGTTGCGCGGCGATGACCTCGGCGCTCTCGCCGATGATCGGGCGCTGCTCGAGCGCGCTGCCGCACCCATCCCGGTGCTGTCCACGGCCATGAGTCCGGGTGCGGTGCGACGGGCGGCGGCCGCTGGCGCCGGGATCCTGTTCGACGGCGGCTCGAATCCGGAGCGGGTGCGACGACTGACCGACGCCTACGTCGCCGCCGGTGGAACCGGGGCCCGGGCGCTCATCCGTCGCGTGTGGCTGGGAGCGCCGCCGCGCGCCGCCTTCGAGGCGCAGTTCGACGTGTACCGGTCGTACTCGAGTGCCGAGGCGCTATCGCACTGGCGCGGTGACGGGTGGATCTGCGGCGATGACCCGGCGGCGCTGGCCGCCGAACTGGTCGACACGATGCGGACCACCGCCGCCACCTGCCTCAACCTGCGGATCCATGCCGTCGGCGTCGAAGCGGCAGCGGCCCGGGAGCAGATCACCGCCCTCGGCACCGAGGTCGTGCCTCGTGTCCGACGGGCACTGCGTCAGTCGACCGAGACGCCCTCGAGATCCTGACGCACCAGCGTGCGGTAGAGATCGGCGTACAGACCCTCGACGGCGAGGAGCTCCTCATGTCGGCCGCGCTCGACGATGCGCCCTCGATCGAGCACGAGGATCTGATCGGCACCGGTGATGGTGGACAGACGATGGGCGACGACGAGTGCCGTGCGACCGGCCAACGCCGTGGCCAGGGCCTGTTGCACGAGTGACTCGTTCTCGGAATCGAGATGGCTGGTGGCCTCGTCGAGGACGACGATCGATGGGGCCTTGACCAACACCCGGGCAATGGCGAGACGTTGCTTCTCCCCGCCCGACAGGCGATAGCCGCGCTCGCCCACCACGGTGTCGTAGCCCTCGGGCAGAGCCATGACCACGTCGTGGATCTGCGCGGCTCGACAGGCGGCGACGATGTCGGCGTCGGTGGCATCGGGTCGGGCGAACCGGAGGTTCTCGGCCACGGTGTCATGGAACAGGTGCGGGTCCTGCGACACGACACCGATCCGGGCCCGCAGCGAGTCGAGGGTGAGCGAGCGCACGTCGTGTCCGTCGATGCGCACCGATCCACCGGTGACGTCGTAGAGGCGCGGCACCAACGAGGTGAGCGTGGTCTTGCCCGCACCTGACGGTCCCACCAGCGCCACCAATTGCCCGGGGGCGATGGAGGCCGATACGTGGTGGAGCACCTCGGCACCGGCATCGTCGTCGACCGCTCCGCTCAAGCCGATCTCGAGCGAGGCCAGCGACACCTCGGCGCCCGACGGGTAGCGGAAGGAGACGTCGTCGAACTCGATGGCGCCGTTCGACTGAGTCAGTTCGATCGCATCGTCGGCATCGGTCAGCGGATTGCGCAGGTCGATGACCTCGAACACCCGCTCGAACGACACCAGCGCCGTCATGATGTCGACTCGGGCGCTCGACAGCGCGGTGAGTGGCTCGTAGATGCGGGTCACCAGCGCCGCCAGCGCCACCAACGTGCCGATGGTGATGGCATCGGAGATCACCAACTGGCCGCCGACCCAGTACACGAGCGCCGTGCCCACCGCGGCCACCAGGGCCAGGGCGATGAGGAACGTGCGGCTGTACATGGCCGACTTGATGCCGACGTCACGAACCTCGCCGGCCCGTTGGGCGAACTCGGCGCTCTCTCGACGACGGTTGCCGAACAACTTCACCAACAGCGCGCCGGACACGTTGAACCGCTCGGTCATCTGCGTGTTCATCACGGCATTGAGGTCGAAGCCCTTGCGGGTGATGGACGACAATCGGCGACCCACCCGCTTGGCCGGGATGATGAACACGGGCAGCACCACGAGACCGATGAGGGTGAGTCGCCACTCGAGGACGAGCATGGCCACCAACGTGGTGACGAGCACGATGACGTTCGACACCACCGAACCGAGGGTGGTGGTCACGGCTCGCTGGGCGCCGATGACGTCGTTGTTCAGGCGACTCATGAGCGCACCGGTCTGCGTGCGGGTGAAGAAACCGATGGGCATGTCCGACACGTGGTCGAACAACCGCACCCGCAGGTCGTAGATGAGTCCCTCTCCGATTCGCGAGGAGAAGTACCGCTCGACGAAGGCCAGCAGCGCCGCGCCCACGGCCGAGACGATCACGATGGCCGCCATCACGTGCAGCAGTCCCCGGTTCGATTCGGGGATGGCGACGTCGAGGATCTGACGGAACAGCAGTGGTGGCACCAGGGCGAGGCAGGCCTGCAGGACGATGACCAGCACGAACACGACGATGGCGGTGCGATACGGGCGGGCGAACGACAGGACCCGACGGATCGTGGTGCGACCGATGCGAGCCCCGGCGATGGCGTCGCGGTTGCCCTGCATCATCGAATGGAGTGAGCCCGACATCATGTGGAGTCAGGCTACGGGCCAGATCACGA
>JBJTGD010000301.1:0-6181 GCA_046093735.1 Acidimicrobiia bacterium
ACGAACGCCGAGCCGACGACGGCGATGCAGGCGAGGCCGACGCCGTCATGACCTTCGTGGTCGAACTCGTCGATGAGGAGTTGCTCGTCGCCCCCATCCACCGACTCGTGTCGGGACTCCCCTCCGATCTCGATCTGCTCGAGGCGTTCGCACCGTTCTTCACCATCGAGGCCTTCGAACTCACCGGCATGGGGACGATCCGCACACTGCAGGAACGTGGCGCCCTCGCGCTCGTCCGTCGGGACGGCGCGTGGCTGTTGCAACCGCGACCCGAGGCCATGGACGGCGTGCGCGATCTCGACTCGAGCCGACTCGACCGGGCCCTCGCGTCGCTGCCCGAGCACACGCTCCAGTTCCAACACGGCGTCGACCACGTGCGTCGGGCCGTCGCCCAGGGCGAGGCGCAAGCCGGTGTCCTGCTGCGGCCCGTCACCGTCGAGCAGATCGTGGCGATCGCCGATGGTGGCGAACGGATGCCGCCCAAGTCCACGTTCTTCTTCCCCAAGCCACGCACCGGCTTGGTGTTCCGCTCGATCGACTGACCCGCCTCACCACCTGACCGCCCTCTCATCGAGGCGCAGGGCGGCCCGCCCTGCCGGGGGCTCGACGCAGGAGAGTGCCGGGTCAGATCTCCCAGGTGGCGCCGGAGTGCAGGAGAGTGGCGAGATCTCCGGCCCCACGGCGCTCGACCGCCGCGGACAACTGCGAATTGACACCGGCTCCGTACTCGGGGAGCTCCACACTGCGGAAGAGCCCGCTGGGTGTCGGCGCGGTCGGGCCGTGGCTGAGACGCGACAACTGGAATGCGAGTCCGGCATCGGTCTCGTCATGCACCAGTAGCGCACCCTCGCCGACAGTGGCGACCTCCACGATCTCCACTGCGCCCCGGTCGTTCATGACGACACCGAACTGCCCCTCACCGCCGAAGCGGATCGGCTGGCCATGCACGAGCGGGATGAGCATGTCGTCGCGGGCCGACTTCGACAGGATCGTCTCGAAGGCACCGTCGTTGAAGACGTTGCAGTTCTGGTAGATCTCGACGAAGGCCGCACCCTTGTGCGCGTGGGCAGCGGTGAACATCTCCTGCATGTGCTTGCGATCCATGTCATGGGTGCGGGCCACGAACGTGGCCTCGGCGCCGATGGCGAGACTGATCGGATTGAACGGCGCGTCGACCGATCCGACCGGCGTCGACTTGGTGACCTTGCCCACTTCCGAAGTCGGTGAGTACTGCCCCTTGGTCAGTCCGTAGATCTGGTTGTTGAACATGAGGATGGTCATGTCGACATTTCGACGCAGCGCGTGGATCAGGTGGTTCCCCCCGATCGACAACATGTCGCCGTCACCACCGATCACCCAGATGTCGAGATCGGGTCGGGAGATGGCCAGTCCAGTGGCGATGGCAGGCGCGCGACCGTGGATCGTGTGGATCCCGTAGGTGTTCATGTAATAGGGGAAGCGCGACGCACACCCGATACCGGACACGAACACGGTCTCCTCGCGACGGACCGACAGGTCCGGCATCAGCATCTGGACAGCGGTGAGGATGGAGTAGTCACCGCAGCCCGGACACCAACGAGGTTCCTGATCGCTGGTCCAGTCCTTGCGCGTTGTCTCGGGAACGGCGGTGTCAGTCATCGAGGACTCCCATGATGGCGGCTTCGATCTCGCGGGCCGTGAACGGCAGACCCTGGACCTTGGAGGTGGAACGGGCATCGACGAGGTACTCGGCCCGCAGCAGGCGACTGAGTTGCCCCATGTTCATCTCGGGCACGAGCACCTTGTCGGCCCGAGCGAGGATCTCACCGAGGTTGGCCGGGAACGGATTGAGGTGGGTCAGGTGCACATGACCGACGCGCCGGCCGGTGCGCTGGACGCGCTCCATGCCGCCATTGATGGCGCCCCAGGTCGAACCCCAACCCACGACGAGCACCTCGAAGTCCTCATCGCCCTCGATCACCACCGGCGGGATGTCGGCGGCGATGCCGGCCACCTTCTCGGCCCGCAGGTGCACCATCTTCTCGTGATTGGCCGGGGTGTAGGAGATGTTGCCGGTCCCGTCCTCCTTCTCGATACCGCCGATGCGGTGCTCGAGTCCGGGTGTGCCGGGAAGGATCCACGGTCGAGCCAACGTCTCCGGGTCACGAAGATAGGGCCACAGCACTCTGGTGCCGTCGGCCAGCGTGTGGTTGGGCTCGGTCAAGAACGACACGGACAGATCGGGGAACGTCGCCGGGTCGGGGATGAGCCACGGCTCGGCCCCGTTGGCAAGGTACCCGTCGGTGAGGAGGAACACCGGGGTGCGGTATTTGAGAGCGATGCGGCAGGCCTCGATCGCGCCCCAGAAGCAGCCCGCCGGAGTGGACGGTGCCACGATCGGCAGGGGCGACTCGCCGTGGTGGCCGTACATGGCCAGCATCAGGTCGGCCTGCTCGGTCTTGGTGGGCAGACCGGTGGAAGGCCCGCCGCGCTGCACGTCGATGATCACCAACGGAAGCTCGAGCATGATGGCCAGACCGATGGTCTCGGACTTGAGGGCCACACCCGGACCGCTGGTGGTGGTGATGGCCAACTGGCCGCCATAGGCCGCGCCGAGAGCGGCGCCGATACCGGCGATCTCGTCCTCGGCCTGGAACGTCCGCACACCGAAGTTCTTGTGCTTCGACAACTCGTGCAGGATGTCAGAGGCGGGCGTGATGGGGTACGAGCCGAGGAACAGCTGCAACTGCGCCTGATGCGCCGCGGCGATGAGGCCCCAGGCGGTGGCCGTATTGCCGTTGATGGAGGTGTAGACGCCGGGCTGCTGCTCGGC
Source organism: Acidimicrobiia bacterium (assembly GCA_046093735.1). Lineage (GTDB taxonomy): Bacteria > Actinomycetota > Acidimicrobiia > Acidimicrobiales > Acidimicrobilacustridaceae > Acidimicrobilacustris. The sequence goes on from JBJTGD010000301.1 coordinate 2,813, forward strand.
CATCGGCGCGATCCGATAGGGCTGACCGAACAGCTCGATGGTCTCGGCGAAGGCGTGACCGGCGTTGAATGCGGCCACGTTGGCGTCGCGCACCTGCGGCTTGTTGCCGAACTTGGCCTCGATCCACTCCAACGTCGGTTCGACCGGACGCGAGAACATCCACGACACCAGACCGAGGGCGAAGAAGTTCTTCGAACGCTCGGCGTCACGGGTCTTCACGCCAAGCGGCTCGCACGCGCCCCGGGTGAGCGAAGTCATGGGCACATCGATGCGGGTGAACCCCTTGAGGTCGTCGCCGGTGAGCGGATCGTGGTCATACCCGGCCTTGGCCAGGTTCCGCTCATCGAAGGCGTCGATGTTGAGGATGACCGTGGCCCCGGGCGAGATCTTCGATAACTCGGACTTGAGCGCGGCGGGGTTCATGGCCACCAAGACGTCGGGCTCGTCACCCGGAGTGGTGATCGGGTGATCGGAGATGTGGACCTGGAAGGCCGACACACCGGCCACCGTTCCCGCCGGAGCCCGGATCTCGGCCGGGTACTCGGGCAGCGTGACGAGGTCGTTGCCGATGAGGGCACTGGCACTGGTGAACCGATCGCCGGTCAACTGCATGCCGTCCCCGGAGTCCCCAGCGAAACGGATCACGACACGATCGAGGACCCGCTCGTCGGTCGACGGATCGGTGGTCAGCGCCATGGGGACTCCTTATCAGGCCGATTCAGGCCAAGGTGATCGACTGGTCGAGGTAGACGTCCTGAATGGCGTTGAGCAGTGCGATGCCTTCACCCATAGGACGCTGGAAGGCCTTGCGTCCGGAGATGAGACCGGTGCCGCCCGCCCGCTTGTTGATGACGGCCGTGCGAACGGCATCGGCGAGATCCGATGCCCCCTTCGATTCGCCGCCGGAGTTGATGAGACCGATGCGCCCAATGTAGCAGTTCGCCACCTGCCAGCGCGTCCAGTCGATCGGGTGATCGCTGACCAGATCGCCATAGACCAGCTTGGAGGTCTTCCCGAACCCACTCAGCGCGTTGTAGCCACCGTTCTTGGTCGGGAGCTTCTGCTTGATGATGTCGGCCTCGATGGTGACGCCGATGTGGTTGGCCTGCGCGGTCAGGTCGGCGGCATCGTGATAGTCGACGCCGTCGACCTTGAAGCCGTTGTTGCGCAGGTAGCACCACAGCACGGTGAACATGCCGAGCTCGTGCGCCCGGGAGAACGCCTCGGCCACCTCGACGATCTGACGGTGGGATTCGGGCGAACCGAAGTAGATGGTGGCACCCACGCCGGCGGCGCCGAGCTCGTAGGCCTCCTCCACCGTGCCGAACATGATCTGGTCGAACTCGTTCGGGTAGGTGAGCAGTTCGTTGTGGTTGATCTTCACGATGAACGGAATGCGGTGCGCGTACTTGCGCGACATCGTGCCGAGCACGCCGAAGGTCGTGGCCACGGCGTTGCAGCCGCCCTCGATGGCGAGACGGATGATGTTCTCCGGATCGAAGTAGATCGGGTTCGGAGCGAAAGAGGCCGCTCCCGAATGCTCGATGCCCTGATCGACGGGGAGGATCGACACGTACCCGGTGTCGGCCAGACGACCGTTGCCGAACATCGACTGCAGGTTGCGGAGCACCTGGGGCGACCGATCGGTGGCGGCATAGACCCGATCGACGATGTCACCGCCCGGGGCGTTGAGCTGGTCGGCAGTGATGCCCTTGCACTCGAATCCGAGCAGGGCGTCTGCCTCGTCGCCCAACAGGGCCTTGATGTCCGTCATTGCTTCCTCGGTCGTGTTCGTGGTGCGGTGTCCACGTCCCACCGCACCGAAATGATCGTTCGTCGTCTGCAGAGCACACGGCACGGGCGCTCACGGTCCGCACACCGGACCCACCCCCGAGCGCCCCCGACACTAGATCGTCTCGCCTCGATCGCCACACTCCTGTCGACCGGATCCGTCGGTCGGGAGCAGGGTGGGCTCAGCCGTGAACCGTCGGCCCAGGACGCCCATTCGAGGAACGTCAGCCGAGGGCCCGAACCCGGCGGCGCACGTCGGCGAAGTCCGGATCGGCGGTGGCTATGCGGGTGAACAGGGTGCGAGCCCGGGGCAGGTCACCCACGCGCTCGTAGAGATCGGCGAGTGCATAGGCCCGGCGAAGATGGTGGAGCATCGGTCGCTTGGGGAACTGGAACCCTTGTTCGAGCAGTCGGATGGCGCCGGCGGGGTCCTCACGATCGGCGAGCGAGCCCGCCATGACGATGCGGCCCTCGGTGACGAGTTCGGCGGAGGGAGAGGCCTCGCGCAACTCGTCCCACAGTTCGCTGACCCGCGCCCATTGACGCAGGGCCCGATAGCAGTCAGCCAGGACGGGATGCTGTTCGGTCGATGCGGTGAGCAGCCGGAACGCCTCGAGTTCGCGTGCCGCCGCCTTCCACTTCTCCTGCCGATAGAGGGTGAGTCCGTACAACTCGTGCACCGCCGCCACCGTGGGCGCCTCGTCGACGAGTTTCTTCAGGATCCGGGCGGTGTCGGCGAACCGTTCGGCCTCGAAGTGTTCGGCCGCCTCGGTCAGTCGCCGCTCGACCCGCTCGCGACGAGCGGTGCCCACGGCCCGGGCCAACTGCTCGCGCACCTCACCCTCGAGATCCAGCGGGGCCGGATCCGGTAGTCGACGGCGGGCGCGGACGACGGCTTCGGTGGCCTCCTCGCGCACGGCCTGGCGCACGGCGTCCTGCCCGACCTCGAGTGCCGGAACCTCGGCGGCCCGGGCGTCGGCCCGGGCTCGGCGCTCGGCGTCCGTGGCCTCATCGGGGATCGAGTCCGGTGCGGCCCGGCGCGCCGCGTCGGGCCGACGGGGCCCGGCGGCCTCCACCGCATCCCGCCAGGCGCGCGACGCGCCGGCCACACGTCGACCGGTGGCGGCGCCAGCACCGCGACGGGCCACTCCGCCCCACGTGCGCGGCGTCTCGAGCGCCGGGCCCTCGGCCCACCTGGCGTCACGCTCGCCGACATCGGATCGACCTCGATCCCGTCCCGCCGATCGGGACGAGGCGCGATCGTCGCCCGACCGCCGACCCCGGTCGCGATCGGGGCGGGCGGCGGGGGCACGACTGCGTCCGCCAGTTGCGGATGCGTCACCACTGCGACCTGCGCTCGGGCCACGCGCGCCGCTGCGGCCTTCCTTGCTGCGACCCGAACCGCTCGCCGATGACCGACCCGACCGACCTGCGCCACCGCTCGACGGCTTCCCCGACCGACCTGCGCCACCGCTCGACGGCTTCCCCGACCGACCTGCGCCACCGCTCGACGGCTTCCCCGACCGACCGGCACCACCACCAGACGGCTTCCCCGACCGACCCGCGCCCCCGCCCGAC
>JBJTGD010000302.1:0-6028 GCA_046093735.1 Acidimicrobiia bacterium
TCGATGGCGCCGGCGGCGAAGGCCTCGGCCTCCGGCGCGCGCAACGGGGTGGGGCCGACGGCGACGAGTCCGACGCGCACCGACCGATCGGTGCGGTCGGCCACCACGGCCACGCTGGCCACCGAGATGACCATGGCCTGACGGGTGCCGAGCTTGCAGAACTCCTGGGGACCGTCGGGACGCCGCAGCCGGACACCGACGATGACCTCGCCGTCGCGTCGGTCGGTGCGCTTGGGTCCGACGAAGAACGAATCGATCGGCACCTCGCGTGCCCCATCGATCGAACGCAACAGCACGAGAGCCTCGAGCGCGGCCAGCACCGGCAGCGAGTCGCCGGCCGGTGACCCGGTGCCGAGGTTGCCGCCGATGGTGGCGGCGTTGCGGATCAGCGGCGAGCCGACGGTGCGGGCCGCCTGGGCCAACGCGGGCAACACAGCGCCGAGTTCACCCTCGGCGATGGTGGTGAAGGTGACGCCGGCGCCGATGGTGATCTCGTCGTCAGCGATGGTGAACCGGCGCAGTTCCTCGACCCCGCCGAGGGCGATCACGGCATCGGGTCGGCGATGGCCGGCGTTGACCTCGACCATGAGATCGGTGCCGCCGGCCAGCAGGGTGGCCTCGGGGTGGTCGGCGGCGGCCCGGCAGGCATCGTCGAGGGAGGTGGGGAGCAGGATCGCCACGGGGTGATTCTCCGGGCAATTTCAACAATCTGTCAATCTTTCCGGGCACTGGCCGCAGGGGTTCACTACCCTGCGGGCATGGCGCACCCCCTGCTCGAGGCGCTGGGACCGGTGGCCGAGGTGCTCGGCGCCGAGTTGGTCGGCCCGGCCGACCCCCTCCCGTCCGACATCCCGTTGGTGTGGGAGGGCAGGACCGTGGGGTATCTCCGGCTCGACGGCGTGGGAGTCGACATCGACTGGTACGTGAAGGGTGTCGAGCGTGAACTGGGGGCTCCGCTGGGTGAGTTGTCCCGGGAGGACAAGCAGCGGGCGGTGAAGATGCTCAACGACCGCGGCGCCTTCGGGCTGCGTCGGTCGGTGGAGGAGGTGGCCGAGGCCCTCGGTGTCAGCCGGTTCACCGTCTACAACTATCTGAATCGTCCCGAGGTGGCAGACCCCGAGCGCGCCCGGGTCAGGTCGGCTCGATCGTGACCTGGACCGAGACGCGGGTGGCCCCGGCGCCGACGGCGGCGGCAGTGAGTCGCTCCACCACGACGGCGGCCCGATCGGCCGGACAGGTGAAGGAACTGCCGAACGGGCCCACTTCGATCGCGCAACCCTCGGCCCGCACGGCGGCCAGCGCGGCGCTCACATGGTCGCCCGGATCGCCCTCGGTGAACGGTTCGACGGTGAACTCCACGGTGGCCGTCATGGAACGAACGCTAGCGGTCATGGTCGACGGCGTGGTCGACGGCGTTGTCGAGGGCGGAGAGTCGTCGTGCTGATCTCGGGTGGCACGGTGATCGACGTCGATGGACAGCGTCGTGCCGATGTGCGCGTCGGTGCCGACGGTCGCATCGCCGAAGTGGCCGATGGGTTGGAGCGCCGTGACGGTGAGACGGTGCATGACGCCACCGATCGACTGGTGATCCCGGGTGGGGTCGACGCGCACACGCACCTGCATCTGCAGGTCGGAGCCGTGCAGGTGTCGGACGACTTCGCCACCGGCACCGCCGCCGCGGCCATCGGCGGCACCACCACCGTCATCGAGTACGTGACGGCGCATCGCGGGCAGGCACCCCTCGATGCGTTGTCGATCTGGCGAGCCAAGGCCGAGGCGGCGTGCATCGATTACGGCTTCCACATGACGTTCACCGAGGCGGTGACCGAACATGCGGTGGCCGAGTGCATCGAGCACGGCATCACCTCGTTCAAGCTGTACATGGCCTATCCGGACTCGTTGCAGGTCGACGATGGCGTGATCGTGGATGTGCTGCGCGCCACCTCGCGTCACGGTGGACTCGTGACCGTCCATGCGGAGAACGGTTCGGCGATCTCGGCACTGCAGCGCGAGGCCCTGTTGGCCGGGCGGACCGGTGTCATCGAGCACAGCCGCACGCGTCCGGCACTGCTGGAGGGTGAGGCCACGGCTCGGGCCGCGGCGCTGGCCGAACTGGTCGGCGCGCCGATCTACATCGTGCATCTCAGTTCGGCCCCGGCCCTGGCGGCGGTGCGCGCCGCGCAGGAACGTGGCGTCGACATTCGGGCCGAGACCTGTCCCCAGTACCTGCACCTCGACACCGCCGATCTCGAACGCGAGGACGGTGAGAACTTCGTGTGCACGCCGCCGATCCGCGACTCGTGGCATCGCGAGGAACTGTGGGAAGGGCTGGAGCGGGGCTGGCTCCATACCGTGGCCACCGATCACTGTCCGTTCTGGATGCACGACCGGCGCGTGGGGACGTTCGGTCGACCCGAGGGGTGGCGGGACTTCACCGAGATCCCGGGTGGATTGCCGGGCATCGAGACGCGGATGACCCTGGTGTGGTCCGGCGTGCGCGCCGGACGGTTGGCGGCCACCGACTGGGTGCGCTTGTGTGCCGAGGCGCCGGCCCGCACGTTCGGACTGTGGCCCCGCAAGGGTTCGTTGCGTGTCGGGGCCGATGCCGATGTGGTGGTGTGGGATCCGGAGCGGCGGCAGTCGCTCGATGCCGACGCTCTCGACATGCGCACCGACCACTCGCCCTATGCCGGGCGCGAGGCGGTGGGCTGGCCGGAACTGGTGCTGCTCGGTGGTCGGGTCATCGCCGCCGACGGACGGTTCGCCGGCGCACCCGGATGGGGGAAGTACCTGCCCCGCGACCAGGTGTTCGCCGACTGAACCGTCGGTGGTGTCGGTCGACGCCGTCGCCTCAGGCGGCGAGGGCGAAGGCCGAGGCGTGCACCAGTCCGCCTTCGAACAGCAGGGCCTGACCGACCAGTCGGGAGGTGCGGATGTGCGCCTCCTCACCCAGACCGACGCCGGGCGCGCGGGTGGCCGAGCCGGTGGCCAGTCGGTTCACGAACCTCAGGGCCTTCGACACCGAGGGGCGACCCTCGACGGCGACCGGCGAGTCGAGCAGCGCGGCGCGCACCAGACCCTCCCAGTTGGCGGCCAGGAGTTCCGCGGTGGCGAAGATCTCGACGGCGACCACGCGGCCACCGTGCGCGAACACGATGCCGCACTGGCCCGGGAGCGGACCGGCCTTCGTCAGTGCCGACAGGGCCTCGGCGCGACCGTCGCGCTCGAGGGCGACCTCGGCGTCATGGAAGGCACGGGTGGATGACGGCACGGCCAATGAGTGGAGCTCGTAGTCGATCATCTCCCACACTGCGCCCTGATCGGAGTAGCGACGACCGCTCGACTGCACGGCGGCGGCCACCGAGGCGGTCTTGACCCGTCGCACGCGCCGGGGGGCGAAGGTGCGACCGCGTTCGAACGCAGCGCGGCCGTTCCATCGGCCGGCTTCGACGCACGACACCGGCACCTCGATGGTGGACGCCGCCGGCACCAGCACCGAGACGTTGAGCACGCGGTTCTGTTGTCCGCCGGTGACCGTCTCGCCCTCCACCAGCAGCGTGGGTCGACCACCGGGTGTGGTGACGGTGATCGTCGGCGCCTCGGCCGACGCCGGCTCGCTGATGGTGAGATCGGCCGGTCGAGCGGCGATGTCCAGCCCGTCGGTGCCGTGGATGTAGATGGGGAACAGCGACACGCCGCCCCGGGTGAGTGGGCGTCCGATCGACGCCCGTTCCAGTTGTTCGATGGCCATGGGGACCTCCTTGTGGGTACAGGAGGTGAACGCATCGGTGCCGTTGAAGTGTGCGCGTCAGTCGGAGATCTTCTCCGGGACCCCGTGCGGGCCGTCGACCAGTTCGAGGAACTCGACGCCCTCGTCACCGGTGACGATCTCGACTCCGCCACTCTCGGCCGGCACCTCGATGTGCGTCCCGGCCGGGCACCAGTGACCGTCGATGCGCGCCGCTCCGGCCAGCACCCGCAGCAGTCGGTGACCGGGCCGTGTCCGCTCGGTGCGCAGTCCCGGATCGATCCGCACCCAGGTGCTGGCGAACGCAGGATCGTCGATGGCCCGCCGTTCCTCCATCTCTCCGCCGGTCCCGTCGATTCCGTCGGACCCGTCGAGCTCGGCTGCCGCCGCGGGCAGAGCAGTCACCACCGGGGTGAGGCCGTCGAGGTGCACGCGCACCGACTCGAGTCCCTCCACCTTGGGCGACGGCCGTTCCCCACCCCAGTCGCCCCGCGGGTCGACGAACCAGTCGCCGATGTCGAGTGGGGGGTCGGGCAGCGGTGTGATGCCGCGGGTGGTGATCTCGGCCTCGTACAGCTCGGGGTGGTCGCCCCATCCTCCGAACTCCCCGAAGGACAGCTCCCAGCAGGTCAGTCCCTCCGGTCCGGCGACGATCGGTCCGAACGAGGCGCCCAGCGGCACGTGCAGGTGCGTTCCCGGTGTGCACCACTGGCCACCGATCCACCCGCCGCCGTCGATCACGTACACGACATGGTTGGAGCGGTGGCCATGGCGTCGAACCACCATGTGCGGTTCGTAGTGGACATGCGCCGACAGGAAGCCCGGTCGGATGATCGGCCACCTCTCGCGCACCACCGACACCGTGCCGTCGGCATTGCGCTGTCGTTGCACCTCGGTCCACTCGATGTCGTCGAGGTGCCGGCAGGTGGTGACGGTCGGTGGGGTGGGCGCGCTCATCGGGCGTCACCGTACCGACTGCGAGGTCGCCGGGCCGACGCCGACCCCGCAGGGCGTTGTGTAGGTTCGGGAGGTGGAAGAGATGGAGATCCTCACCTGGCCCCTGTTCGGAGAAGCGGCCAAGGACCTGGCCGAGATGGTCGTGGGCGACGGGTTCCGACCCGATCTGATCCTGTCGATCGCCCGGGGTGGGCTGATGATCGCCGGCTCGCTGGCCTACGCCCTCGGCATCAAGAACCTGCACGTCATGAACGTCGAGTACTACACGGGCAAGGGCGAGCGGCTGGAGGTGCCGGTGATCCTCCCGCCGCCGTTGACCCTCGTCGATCTCGACACCGCCAAGGTGCTCATCGCCGACGACGTGGCCGACACCGGACACACGTTGGCCATGGTGCGCGATCACGTGGTGCCGCAGGTGGGCGAGGTGCGAACCGCAGTGCTGTACGAGAAGTCGGTGTCAGTGGTGAACTGCGATTACGTGTGGCGTCGGACCGATCGGTGGATCGACTTCCCATGGTCGACCAGCGACGCGCTGGTGCAGCCCCACGACTCCGACCGCGCGGTCTGAGTCGTCAGCGTTCCTCGCGCTCGTAGGGCTTGCCGAGCGCGGCCGGGGCCCCCAGTCGCCGACGGGCGGCGGAGTTCGACACGATCACCAGAACCACGATGGTCATGATGTAGGGGAGCGCGTCGAGCAGCGCCGAGGGCACGTCGATGCCACGGGCCTGCAACGAGAAGCGCAGGCTGGACAGCCCGCCGAACAGGTAGGCGCCCACCAGCATGAGGTCGGGCCGCCAGAACCCGAAGATGACCAGCGCCAGTGCGATCCACCCCTGACCGGCGGTCATGCCGTTCACCCATTGGGGCACGATCGACAGTGAGAAGCAGGCGCCGGCGATGCCGGCGAAGGCCCCGCCGATGAGGACATGGACGTACCGGGTGCGGGCCACGCCGACGCCCACCGAGTCGGCCGACTGCGGGGATTCCCCGACGGCACGGAGCTGCAGGCCGAGGCGGGTGCGGAACAGGTAGATCGACACGCCGATCACGCACACCCACGACAGATAGGTGAGTGCGGTCTGGTCGAAGATGATCGGCCCGAGGATCGGCAGATCGCCCAGTCCGAACAGGTTCATGTTGTCGAACTGGTTGGGCACCGGTCCCTGGCCGAGATCCCAGATGCCGGCCAGATAGGACGACACGCCGGCGATACCGGCGAAGATGGTCAACGCCAGGCCAGAGATGATCTGGTTCACCCTCAGCGTGATGGTGAGGAAGGCATGGATGGCCGCGCCGGCAGTGGCCAACGCCATGGCCATGAGC
>JBJTGD010000303.1:0-8664 GCA_046093735.1 Acidimicrobiia bacterium
ATCACTGACTCTCGCCGCCTGCTGCATGTTGTGGGTGACGATGAGGATGGTGTAGTCCACCTTCAATTCCTGCATGAGATCCTCGATGCGGGCGGTGGCGATCGGGTCGAGTGCCGAGCACGGCTCATCCATGAGGATGACCTCGGGCTCGACAGCGATGGCCCGGGCGATGCAGAGACGTTGCTGCTGTCCGCCCGACAGGCCCATGGCTGACTTGCCGAGCCGGTCCTTCACCTCGTCCCACAGGGCAGCACGTCGGAGTGCCTGCTCCACCGTGTCGTCGAGTCCCTTCTTGCGACCCGCCAGACGCGGACCGAAGGCGACGTTGTCGTAGATCGACTTGGGAAAGGGATTGGGCTTCTGGAACACCATCCCGATCCGCTTGCGCACCTCGACGGGGTCGATGCGCGGATCGTAGAGATCGACGCCGTGGTAGAGGATGCGACCCTCGACCCGCGCTCCCTCGATCAGATCATTCATGCGATCGAAGCAGCGCAGCACCGTCGACTTCCCACAACCCGACGGGCCGATGAACGCCGTGATCTCGTGTTGATGGATCTCCAGGTTCACATCACGTACGGCTCGGAACTCCCCGTAGTAGACGTCGAGTTCGCGAACGTCGAACACGACCGACGGTGAGTCCACGGCTGCAACGGCGGCGGTCTCGACCGGATCGGTGGTGGCGGCGAGTTCGGGGGACATGGGTCCGTCCTCTGCAAGTGGTGGAGTCGGGTCGGTCATCGTGCGGACAGTAGGAGGTTCAGGCGGAGTGACGGCGGGCCACGCGAGCAGCAACGACCCGGGCGAGGATCGTGAGGAGGAACACGATCCCGACCAGCGTGAGGGCGGCGCCCCAGGCGCGATCCTGGGCGGCGGGGAACGGTGTCTGGGCGTTGCCGAAGATCTGCACGGACAGTGCCGTGGTCGGTCCGCTGAAGATGTCGAGGTTGAGGTTGCGCGCCGCACCGATGGTGAACACAAGTGGCGCCGTCTCGCCAGCGGCGCGGGCGATGGCCAACATCACGCCCGAGGTGATGCCACCGAAGGCAGCGGGCAGCACCACGGTGAGGATGGTGCGCCACTTGCGATTGCCGAGGGCATAACTGCCCTGGCGGAGCTCGTCGGGCACAAGTCGCAGCATCTCCTCAGTCGAGCGGATGACGATCGGCAGCATCAGACACCCCAACGCCAGCGCGCCGCCGAATCCCGAGAGCCCGAAGTTGAGCGTCCACACCGTGTAGACGAACAGGCCCATCACGATGGACGGCACACCGGTCATGACGTCGGCCATGAACCGGATGACGCGAGCCACTCGCCCGTTCCCGCCATACTCGTTGAGGTACACGGCGCCGAGGATCCCGAGTGGTACCGCCATCAGGGCGGCGAACAGCGTGATGAGCAGCGTGCCGACGATGGCCGGGCCCATGCCACCGCCCGCCTTGCGGGTGATGGTGGGCAGGTCCTGCGTGAACCACTGCGCCGAGAGTTGACCGGCACCCTTCACCACGACGTACCCGATCACGAGGGCGAGCGGGATGACAGCCACCACCAACGCGCCCCACATCCAGATCGAGGCCAGACGATTCTTGATGACGCGTGATCGACTGGTGGTGGCGTCGAGGAGGAGTCGCTCGACATCGGCGGTCGACAGTTCGGTCATGTCACGCCCCCTGCGCCCGACGGTCGAACCTCGTCACGACGGATCGGGCCGAGATATTCACCACGATGGTGACGACGAACAGCACCACACCGAGCCCGATCAGCGCGGCACGGTGCGTCCCCGATGCTTCGCCGAACTGATTGACGATCACCGCGGCCATCGAATCACCGGGTTCGAACAGATGTGTCGTGATCTGCGCCTGCGAGCCGATCACCAGCGCCACAGCGATCGTCTCGCCCATGGCCCGACCCAGACCGAGCATGACCGAGCCGACGATGCCGCCCCGACTCCACGGGAACACCGCCGAGCGGATCATCTCCCATCGCGTCGCTCCCATGCCGTAGGCCGCTTCGCGCTGCGCGGCGGGCACGGTCGCGATCACCTCGCGACTGAGCGATGTGATGATCGGCGTAATCATGATGGCGAGGATGATCCCGGCCGTCATGTAGCTGCGTCCACTCTGACCGTTGAAGAACCACCCCAGCACCGGCCACGAACCGACAGCACCATCGATCCACCGGTAGACGGGCTGGATGGCCGGCGCCAGCACGATGATCCCCCACAGCCCGTAGACGACCGAGGGGATGGCCGCCAACAGGTCGACCAGGTAGATGACCGGACGACGCAGTCGTCGCGGCGCGGCCTCGTTGGCGAACAACGCAATGCCGAGACTCACCGGCACGGCGAGGATCAGGGCCAGGACCGATGACAGCACCGTGCCGTAGATGAAGGCGAGGGCACCGAACTGTCCGTCGGCCGGCACCCAGTCCTGCGAAGTGACGAACCCCAATCCCTCCTGCTCGAAGGCCGGCCATGCCTCGCGGGTGGTGGACACCGCGATGAGGGCGAGGATGGCCAGCACGAGCAGACCGGCGGCCAGCGCCACCGCCTTGAACACGCGATCGCCGCGGCGGCCGGGGCCGGACTGGTGGAGCGCCGAGACGCCGCCCCCGGAACCGGGGGCGGCGATCTCGTCGAGCGGAAGGGACGTCACAACTGCAGACTAGGAGCCGGTGATCTGGGCGATCTGCGCAATCGCCTTGTCCCGCAGGGCCGAGGGCAGCGGGGCGAAGTCCACGTCCTCGGCCAACGCCTGGGCGTCGGTCAGCAGGAAGGTGAGCCACCCCTTGATGGCCGCCGCCGACGAACCCGAGTTGGTGTAGACGAGCACGTAGGTGGGGGCGGTGATCGGGTAGGCCTCAGCACCCGCTGCGTTCAGAGGGTTGTAGGTGAGGTCAGCCTTGACCTCGGCGCCAGCCAGAGCCGCAGTGGCGCTGGCGATCGACGGGGCGACGAACTTTCCGACCTTGTTCTTGATGGCGGCGAAGCTCAGACCGATGGCCTTGGCGTCGGAGTAGTCCACGTACCCGACGGCACCGGCGGTGTCCTTGACGGCCTGGGCCACACCGGCGTTGCCCTTGGCGGCGGTGGCCTTGGGCCACTGCACGGTGTCACCGGCGGTCACAGTGAACACCGAGGGTGCCGCAGCGGCGAGGTACTTGGAGAAGTTCGACGTGGTGCCCGAACCATCGGAGCGCACCACCACGGTGATCTTCGTGCTGGGCAGCGTCACGCCCGGGTTGTCGGCGGCAATGGCCGGGTCGTTCCAGGTGGTGACGGTGCCCATCATGATCTTGGCCAGGGTCTCAGCCGAGAGCTGCAGGGACTTGATGCCGGCGAGGTTGTACGACACCGTGATCGGGGCGGCCACCGTGGGGAAGTAGAGGAACGGTCCCTTGAAGTTGGCCTTCTCGTCATCCTTCACCAGCGAGTCGGAACCGGCCCATGCCGAAGTGCCGGCGGCGAGGTCCTTCTTGCCCTGACCGGAGCCGACGGCGTTGTAGTTGACCGTCACGCCCTTGGCCACGTCCTTGAACGCAGCCACGGACTCCTCGTAGAAGGCCTTGGGGAACGTCGCGCCCGACCCGTTGAGGGTTCCGGTGAGCGACGCGTAGTCGTAGGCCGGCTTCTTGGTGGTGGTGGAGGACGAGGACGACGAACCACTCGAGCAGGCGGCGGCCACGAGGCCGACCGACACGACGAGGGCGAGGAGGCCGAGCAGGCCCCGAGTGGTGGTGCGCACGGTGGGATCTCCCTGTGAGGTTCTGCGGATCGTCCCCTTCGGACGAACGGGCGTCACGGTAGGCAGCGCGGATGACTGCGTGGTTGGCCTCAGGTGTCGCGAAGGTGAACGGGAGACGAATGTTCGGGGCTCAGTCGTCGGTGGAACCGGCGGCGAAGGCGGCCAGCACCCCGGCATCGTGCTCGTAGGTCAGTCGACGGGCTGCGTCGCCGAGCGGCAACCACTCGAGCCGATCGACCTCGTCGTTGGGGGTGAACTCGCCCCGCACCACCTGCATGGTCCAGTACCGGACCACCTTGGGGCGACCCCGATGATCCGTGTAGGTGACCGCCGGCAACTCGTCACCGGCCTCGCAGTCGAACCCGGTCTCCTCCAGCACCTCGCGCCACGCCGCGGTGGCGAAGTCCTCGCCCGGGTCGAGCTTGCCCTTGGGGAACGACCAGTCGTCGTAGCGGGGGCGATGCACCACGACGACCTCGATCCCCGCAGCCCCGCGCCGCCACACCACTCCCCCGGCGGCCCGGACCGGCTCGGCCCCGGTGCCCGGGGCATCGGGCGGGCTCATCGACGCCGGGCTTGGGCCAGATCCTGGAAGCGCGCGTGCGTCTCGGAACCCGTGTCGCCCCGCACCCGCGACCAGCGCGAGTCGGGACCGAGCGACCAGGCCAGACGGTCGTCGGCCAGGTTCACCTCGAGGATCTCGGCCAACCGGACCTGCAGGTCGGGATCGAGTATGGGCACCAGCGCCTCGACACGACGGTCGAGGTTGCGGGGCATGAGATCCGCCGAACCGATGTAGTACACGGGCTCGCCATCCACTCCCCCATGAGCGAAGTGATAGATGCGCGAGTGCTCGAGGAACCGACCCACGATCGATCGCACCCGGATGTTCTCCGACAACCCGGGCACCCCGGGCCGCAGACAACAGATGCCGCGCACCACGAGATCGATGCGGGTGCCGGCTTGCGACGCGGCGTAGAGCGCGTCGATGAGCGAAGGGTCGGCGAGACTGTTCATCTTCATGACGATGTGTCCGTCGGTGCCGCGGGCGGCCTCCGTGGCGATCAACTCGGCGATGCCGGGACGCACCGTGCGGGGCGACACCAACAAGCGGTCGAAGTGGGGATCCCGGGCGAAGCCGGTGAGCAGGTTGAACATCTGGACGAGATCCGCTCCCACCACCTCGTCGGCGGTCAGCAACCCGATGTCCTCGTAGAAGCGGGCCGTGCGCGGGTTGTAGTTGCCGGTCCCGATGTGGCAGTAGGTGCGCAGCCCGTCGGGTTCGTCGCGCACCACCAGCGTCGTCTTGGTGTGGATCTTGAGACCCATGAGCCCGTAGACGACGTGCACGCCCGCCTGTTCGAGTTGTCGGGCCCATCCGATGTTCTTCTTCTCGTCGAAACGGGCCTTCAACTCGACGAGCGCCGCGACCTGCTTGCCCCGCTCGGCGGCGCGCACCAACGACTGGATGATCGATGTGTCCGATGATGTGCGGTACAGCGTCAACTTGATGGCCAACACGGAGGGATCCACGGAGGCCTGACGGATGAATTCCTCGACGGTGCCCGAGAACGACTCGTAGGGATGGTGCACGAGCAGGTCGCCCTCGCGCAGCACCGAGAACACATCGACCGCCTCACCCGGCTCCGTTCCGACCAGTCGGGGCGGGATGACCGAACCCCAGACCGGGTCCTTGAGATCGGGCCGGTCGATGTCGACGAGGGAGAACAGACCGCCGAGATCGATCGGCCCTCGGCACCGGTACAGATCGGCCTCGGTGAGATCGAGTTCGTCCATCAGCAGGTCGAGGATCTCGGCGGTGACGTCGTCATCGACCTCCAGACGCACGGCACGGCCGAATCGGCGGCGACGCAGTTCGATCTCGATGGTCTCGAGCAGGTCGTCGGCCTCCTCCTCCTCCACCGTGAGATCGGCGTTGCGGGTGACACGGAAGGCGTAGTGCGCGCCCACGTCCATCCCCGGGAACAGCGACCCGAGATGCGCCGAGATCACCTGCTCGAGTGGCAGGTGACGCCGACCGTCGGGCAGGGCGACGAACCGGGGCAGCAGATCGGGGACCTTGAGGCGGGCGAAGCGACGATCGCCGTTCACCGGATCGGTGACGACAACGGCCAGGCTCAGCGACAGGTCGGAGATGTAGGGGAAGGGGTGACCGGGATCGACCGCCAATGGCGTGAGCACCGGGAAGATGCGCTCGGTGAACATGTCGTCGACCCACTTGCGATCGACATCGTCGAGTTCCCCGTAGGCGCAGAACTCGATGCCCTCGGCCGCCAGCGCGGGAACGAGTTCGTCGGCGTACAACGCTTCGGCTGCGGCGGTGAGATCGAGCAGCCGATCGCGGATCTCACGCAGTTGACGCGAGGCCGAACGACCGTCGGCGGTGGCGGTCGACATCCCGGCGGCGACCTGATCCTTGAGTCCGGCGATGCGCACCTGGAAGAACTCGTCGAGGTTCTGCGAGAAGATCGCCACGAACTTGAGACGCTCCAACAGCGGCACGTCCGGGTTGGCGGCCAGCGCCAGTACGCGAGCATCGAAGTCGAGCCACGAGAGCTCCCGGTTCAGGAATCGTTCGGGTGCGGTGGCCAGCACCTCGGGTGTGACGGGAGGAACCGGTCGGGCCACTCCGAGCGCGCCCGACGGCGTGTGCACCGCATCGGTGAGTTCCCGCCGCGCTCCGTCGTCCATGGCCGGAGAGTACCCGGACACCATCGGCCCTTCCCGGGCCGTTGGATGAACGATGGGTGACGGACTGTCGTCGATTCAGTCCTCGGGCAGCCCGAGGTCCCACTCCAGCACCAGCGCCTCGCGCTCGGCATCACGAGCGACACGTTCCTTGTTGCGACGGAACTGAGGATCGTGCGGAGGAAGGAGCAACAGGCGGGCGAGGACCCGCCCGCGGAACTCGTCGACCAGACCGCGCACCTCGGAATCGCCCTGGACGTCCCAGTGCGGCGCCACGGGGCCGAGATAGATGACGCGGACGTGTCCGCGCGGTGGCTGATCGGAGATGGTCTCGGACATCGACATGGGGGGTCTCCGCGGGGGTCGGGGCTGACACGATAGTGGGGAACCCGGCGGAGTTCCCCATCGACCGGCGTCCGGCCCGGCGCCCCTCGGGGATACGGCTCATGCTGTGGCCCTATAGGGGGATCTGGCCGAGGCCTTACACCCCCTTTCGAGGGGCCTCCCTAGGTTCCGACCCATGGAACGCACAACCGACTGGATGGACGACGGCAACTGCAAGGACCACCCCCCGGCCACCTTCTTCCCCAGCGACGGGGTCGGGGTGGAGGTGGCCAAGCGCATCTGCGCCACCTGCCCGGTGGCGGCCCAGTGCCTCGAGTACGCGCTCGACAACCACATCGATCACGGCGTGTGGGGCGGGGCGTCGGAGCGTCAGCGTCGTCGCCTGCTCAAGGGTCGGCGGACCGCTCCCCTGCTCACCGTCGTCTGATCCACCGGCGTCTGAGCCACCGGCGTCCGGCCGCAACGTCAACCGAATTCAGGACCGAGGGTGCCACCCCACCCGAACGGCGACTGCCCCGTGTGACACGTCACCCGGGGCAGTTTCGCGTCAGCCTCGCTCGACGTTGCGACGACCCGAGCCCGACGGCAGTGAGGGCAGCGCCACGTTCCCGGTGAGCACCAGTCGAGTAGCCAGCACCCGGCGGTTGACGTCGTTCCCGTCGACCAGTCCGAGCTTACGGAAGATCTGTCGCACATGGGTCTCCACGGTGCGCTCGGCCACGAAGCGGTGCTCGGCGATGGCGTGGTTCGACAGGCCCGCCACCATCAGTTCGAGCACCTCTCGTTCGGCCTCGCTGAGCGTGGCTGCGAGGTGGGCCGTCGCCTCGGCGGCGAACGGCGGATCGATGACCTGACGACCATCGAGGGCGAGACGCAGCATGGAGATCACGGTGGAGACGGTGGCAGTGGTGGCATCGAGGATGGATGCGCGTCCCAGGTGGAGACGATCGGCCACCAAGTGCTGCACCGGGAGCGCGGGCACAGCCAGCACCACCATCGGCACGTCGAGCGGCACGGCGTCGAGACGCGACGACCACACGCCGCGGTGCAACTCGATGGTCGAGGACGGGGGGACGACCAGCACCGGGTGCCGGGTCGGATCGGGCGCCAGATCGACACCCTCGTCGCGCAGGGCCCGGCTGAGGAGCGCGACGAAGATCGAGTCCGCCGCGAGGAGACCGACGCCCGGCAGGTCCGTGCCCGCCCGAACGTCCGCTCCCCTCGCCGCAGGCCCCACAGGACCCACTGCATCTGGTTCCACCGCCACTCCGCCTGATCATCGCCGACCCGTGGTACGCCGGGCCGGGTTCATGTGTCACCACAACGTACTCCGTGCTGACACGTGTGCTCTCCCCCGTGACACGGGTGTCAAGGGCCACCGGATGGGGCAGGATCGGGGCGTGCTGGAGTGCGTGCTCAACCTCAGTGAAGGCCGCCGGGCCGAGGTGGTGACCGAGCTGGCCGCCGCTGCCGATGGCGACCTGCTCGACGTCCACTCCGATCCCGACCACAACCGCTCCGTGCTCACACTGGTGGAGACCGAGGCACCCCGGGCGGTCACCAGGGCGGCGGTGGCGCGACTGGACCTGCGGGATCACACCGGGGTCCACCCGCGCATCGGCGTGATCGACGTGGTGCCCTTCGTGGCCCTCACCGGCTAGACGACGGCCGACGCCCGGCGGGCCCGCGACGACTACGCCGCCTGGGTCGCTGACGAACTGGGCGTGCCGGCCTTCCTCTACGGGCCCGAGCGGTCACTGCCCGACATCCGCCGTGGAGCGTTCACCTCGTTCCCGCCCGACCGGGGACCGGCGACGCCCCACCCCACTGCCGGAGCCGTGGCCGTGGGGGTCCGTCCCGTGTTGAT
>JBJTGD010000304.1:0-3894 GCA_046093735.1 Acidimicrobiia bacterium
CGACGCCGTCTGCACGAAGCGGAAGGCATCGAGGATGGTGGTGTCGTCGATGCGGCGGATGTGACGGGGCTCGTCCACCGCGGGGAAGGCCCCGGTCCACGTGAGGTCGGCCGAGATCCCGTCGGTGTCCTCGCACACGAACCGGACCTCGTGCAGCCCCTTCACCACGTCGATCCGCATCGGCCCCACCTCCTGCACCATGCGGTCGGGACCCAGTTCGCCCGAGCAGCGCAGGGAGGTGAGCCGACGACCGCGACGCACGGCCATGTAGCAGTCGATCACGCCGACGTGAGGGTAGACCCCGAGGCCGACGGCCACCTGATGGGAGCCATCGGGGGAGAGGGCGTGCATGATGCAGCGGTCGTAGACGTTGCGGTCGCTGGTGGCGAACCATCGCATCGACTCGGGCGCCTGGTGGATCGGGTACTCGTCGAGCGGGACGGGCATCGGTGCTCCTCGTGCGGTGTGACGGTCGACCCTAGTTGCGCGAGGATGCGGCGACGGCCGGTGGGGCGGCCGGAGGGGGAGGGGCGTCATGACAACGGTCGATCTCTACGACCCGGCTACCTACGAGTTCGACTCGCCACACGAGGAGTTCGCCCGACTTCGGCAGGTCGATCCCGTGCACTGGCAGGACATGCCCGGTGAGCCCGGCTACTGGGCCGTGCTGCGGCACGCCGACGTGGTGCACGTGGCCCGCAACCCTCTGCTGTTCTCGTGCGAGGCCGGCGGGGTGGTGCTCGAGGATCTCGATCCCGAACGTCTGGCCCGCATGCGCGACATGCTCCTGTCGATGGACCCGCCGCGGCACATCGCCTACCGCAAGCCGCTGGCCCCCGAATTCGCCGCTCGAATCATCGCCGGGATGGAGGAGCAGATCCGGACCATCACCCGCGCGATCCTCGCCGAGTCACGCCAGCGAGGCGAGGTCGAGTTCGTGCACGAGACCGTCGGCGCGCTGCCCACGCAGGTCATCGGACGTCTCTTCGGGCTCCCCGAGTCCGACTGGGAGATGCTGCACCAGCTCTCGCAGTTGAACACCAGCGCACAGGACCCCGAGATCAATCCCGACGGCGACAACCACGAGGCGGGGAGCGCCGACTCGTCGATGCGCATGGCGATCTACGGCATGCAGTTTGCCGCCGATCGTCGAACGGTCGAGCCACAGGGCGATCTGATGGACATCATCCTCG
Organism: Acidimicrobiia bacterium; assembly: GCA_046093735.1. Taxonomy (GTDB): domain Bacteria; phylum Actinomycetota; class Acidimicrobiia; order Acidimicrobiales; family Acidimicrobilacustridaceae; genus Acidimicrobilacustris. Next base: position 1,194 of record JBJTGD010000304.1, read on the forward strand.
GCCAGCAGTTCGACGGTCGGTACCTGACCGACGGTGACATCGGGAGCCTGCTGGTGCAGATGATCACCGCCGGCAACGACACCACCGTCACCATGATGGCGGGAGGCATGTGGGCCCTGCTGCAGCACCCCGACCAGATGCGCCTGTTGCGCGAGGACCGCGCGCTGATTCCCGGCGCGGTGGAGGAGATGCTGCGCTGGTACAACCCGTTGCACTACTTCCGTCGCACGGCCACCGCCGACACGGAGATCGGCGGCACTCGCATCGCCGCCGGCGACAAGGTGGCGATGTACTACACCTCGGGCAATCGCGACGAGGCGGTGTTCGCCGACTCGCAGCGCTTCGACGTCACTCGCTCGCCGAACCCTCATCTCTCCTTCGGCATCGGTGAGCACTTCTGTCTCGGGGTGCACCTGGCCCGGCTGGAGGGTCGCGTGTTCTTCGAAGAGCTCCTCGACACGTTCTCGGTGATCGAACCCGCCGGTGATGCCGTGCGCGTCCGCTCCAATCTCAACAACGCTCTCAAACGACTCCCGTTGCGACTCGTCGCCTGAACGATCGGACACCCATGCCCACCATCCTCATCAGCGGCGGCACCGTCATCGACGGAACCGGCGGGCCCGAGCGGAGCGCCGATGTGCTCGTCGACGGCGATCGCATCGTGGCCATCGGCACGGGTCTCTCCGGTGATCGGGTGCTCGATGCCACCGGGTGCGTCGTGGCTCCCGGATTCATCGACATCCACACTCACTATGACGCGCAGGTGTTCTGGGATCCGTCGCTCACCCCCTCGTCGTTCCATGGGGTCACCACGGTCATCGCCGGCAACTGCGGGTTCTCCATCGCCCCGACCAGGCCCGAGCATCGCGAACTGATCGCTCGCACCCTCGAGAACGTGGAGGACATGGACGTCGCCGCACTGGCGGCGGGTGTGCCGTGGAACTTCTCGACCTTCCCCGAGTACCTCGAGGCGGTGGGTGCACTCCCGCTGGGTCTCAACTTCGGCGCCTACGTGGGGCACACGGCATTGCGGTTGTTCGTCATGGGCGACGACGCCTACGAGCGCGCCGCCACCACCGAGGAGATCGAGCGGATGGTCGAGGTGCTGGCCGACGCGCTCGACCACGGCGCCGCCGGATTCGCCACCAGCGTCGCCCCGACACATCGCGGGGTCGACGGCAAGCCGGTGCCGTCGCGTTTCGCCGAACGGGCCGAACTGGAGGCGTTGTTCAACGCCGTCGGCGCTGCCGGTCGGGGTGTGGTGGAGGTGACGCCGGGCGAGACGCTCCCGGTGGCCGACATCTACGACCTGCAGATCGTCGCCGGCGTGCCCTTCACGGTCACCGCGCTGCTGGCCCAACCGAGCGGAGGCCATCGTTCGTTCGCCGCACTGAACCGGGCCGGGTGGGAGCGGGGCGCGCAGGTGTGGCCGCAGGTCTCACCCCGGCCGCTGGCCTTCTCCATGTCGCTGGCCGAACCCTTCACCTTCAACGTCAATACGGTGTTCGGCGACCAGATGGGCGCGTCGATCGACGAGCGTCGGGCGGCCTACGCCGATCCCCAGTGGCGGGCCGCCGCCATCGAGAAGTGGAAGGAGGGGACCTTCATGGTCCCCCGGTGGGAGACGTTCGAGGTGACGGAGAACCCGGTCGATCCATCGCTCGAGGGACGGCGCATCGTCGACATCGCCGCCGAGCGCGGTGTCGAACCGTTCGACGCGGTCATGGAACTCGCTCTGGCCGATGACGGGCTGGCCACGCGTGTCCGGTGCGTCGTGGCCAACGACGACGTCGATGAGGTGGCGTCCCTCCTCAACGAGGAGCACGTGGCTCTCGGTCTGTCCGATGCCGGGGCCCACGTCGGGCAGTTGTGCGACGCGCCGCAGGCCACCGATCTGCTGGGGAACTGGGTGCGCGATCGCGCCGTCATGACCCTGCCCGAAGCCATCCGCCGCCTGACCAAGGCACAGGCCGACATGTTCGGTCTCGTCGATCGCGGCGTGCTGCGCGACGGTGCCATCGCCGACATCGTGGTCTTCGATCCGACCACCGTGGCCCCCGGGCCCATCCGACGGGTGGCCGACTTCCCGGCCGGCTCCGAACGCCTGACCGCCGATGCCCCGGTGGGTGTGCGCCATGTGCTGGTCAATGGTCAGCCCATCCGCGTCGACGAGCAGCAGGTCGACGGCGCCGCACCCGGTGTGCTGGTGGCCCCCGGACGATGAGCGCCACCCACGATCTCGTCATCCGTCACGGAACCATCGTCGACGGCACCGGTCGGGCCCGGTTCATCGGCGACATCGCCATCGACCATGGTCTGCTGACGCAGGTCGGCGGCACGGTGCGTGACTCCGGCGTCGAGGAGCTCGACGCCACCGGACTGATCGTGACCCCGGGCTTCGTGGACATCCACACCCACATGGACGGGCAGATCACCTGGGACGACGTGCTCGAACCCTCGGTGAGCCACGGGGTGACCACCATCGTGGCCGGCAACTGCGGTGTGGGGTTTGCTCCCGTCGCTCCGGAGCGGCGCCAGCAGGTGATCGAACTGATGGAGGGCGTGGAGGACATCCCTGGTGCCGCGCTCACCGAAGGCATGACGTGGGACTGGGTCACCTTCCCCGAGTACCTCGACGTGCTCGAGCAACGGCACTGGACGATCGATGTGGCCCAGCAGGTCACCCACGGTCCCTTGCGCG
>JBJTGD010000305.1:0-7929 GCA_046093735.1 Acidimicrobiia bacterium
ACGACCCATGCATCGCGCTGATGGTCGTGCTCGACGGACCGTCGGGGCTCGCCGATCCCGGCGCCGTCGACCCCGACGACGGACCGATCGACTGGATGGCCGACAACCAACTGAAGGGAGTGTCGGAGGTGTCGGCGGTGACCATCCACGCCACGGCCGAGTTCAGCCGTGACCACTGGGACGCCTCCGATGACGAGATCTCGTCTGCGTTGCTGACCGCCGCGGCGCTCGACGCTGCTGTGGTGCCGGGAGCGCGCTCCATCCAGAGATGGCGCTACGCCCGGCCCTCGGTCGAGCACCCGCAGCGGTGTCTCGTGCTCGACGGCCCCACCCCGCTGGTGTGCGCCGGCGATGCCTTCGGTGGCGCCAAGGTCGAAGGCGCCGCGCTCTCCGGAATGGCGGCAGCGGTCGCGCTGGCCGAGGCGCTCGGTCTCGAACTTTGACTCGGCCGGCGTTGGGTCGGCCTGCGCTGCGTCAGTTCGCGCCGGGCCGACCTGGGCTGTCTCGTTTCGGTCGCCGGTCCGGCGGTCAGGCGGTGGGCGTGAACGCCACCGGCATCGCCTCGGGACCGGAGATGAAGTTCGAGGACCGTCGGGGCATCGGGTCACCGGCCAGATGCAGATCGGGCAGTCGACGCAGCAGTTCGCCGAACATCACCCGAAGTTCCATGCGGGCCAGTGACGCGCCCATGCAGAAGTGTGGACCGAACCCGAAGGCCAGATGCGGGTTCGGATTGCGCTGCACGTCGAGCGTGTCGGGATCGGTGAACACGCGCGGATCACGGTTGGCCGCCGGGTAGAGGAGGATCAACTGATCGCCCTCGCGCAGCGTCTCACCGTGCAGTGTGACGTCGCGGGTCACGGTGCGGCTCATGTTCTTGATCGGCGTCACCCAACGCAGCAGTTCCTCCACGCCGACCTCGATCTTCGATGGGTCGTTGCGCAGGATCTCCATCTGATCGGGGTTGTCGAGCAGGGCCAGCATGCCGTCGGTCATCACGTGTCGGCTGGTCTCGTCGCCGCCGATGAGGATGAGCAGGCTCTCCTGGATGATGTCCTCGTCACCGAGGTGCTCGCCGTCGATCTCGGCGTAGCAGAGGATGCTCACGAGATCGTCCTGCGGCGGCTTCGAACGTCGATCGGCGATGACGCCCAACTGGAACTCGCGGAAGGCGAGGCCTGCCTCCATGGCCGCTGTCGCTGCCTCGGGATCGTTGATGGTGGTGCCGCGGATCAGGTCGTCGGACCAGCGCAACAGGTCGTCGTAGGACTCGGGCGGGAACCCGAGCATGTCGGCGATCAGTAGCAGCGGCAGCGGCGCGGCGATGTCCCACACGAAGTCGCACTCGCCGCGTGACGCCACCCGGTCGATGATGTCGGTGCAGATGCGGCGCACGGTGGCTTCGTGATCGCGCACACGTCGGGGTGTGAAGCCCTTGCTCACCAGCTTGCGGCGCATGGTGTGCTCACGGCCGTCCATGGAGATGATCATCGGCAGGTGATCGCCGTGCGGACGCGGCGCGCGGAAGCTCGAGTACGTGACCGGGTCCTTCTCGATGGCCAGCACGTCCTCGTAGCGGGTGATGGCCCACACCTCGTTGGTCGGATCCCAGTAGGCGGGGGCGTATTCGCGCAGCCAGGTCCAGTCCTCGTAGGGCTGGGTGGCGTACCAGCGGCCATCGAGGAGGTCGAGCGAACGGGGAGCGTCGGTCGTCATGGCGTCACTCTCGCGCAGGCCCGACCCGGCGCGTCGGGTGGATCGGCGCGGTCGGTTGAGCGCACCCGGGACAGTGGCCGGCCATCGACGGAAGTGCCCGCCCTAGGCTCGCTGCATGGCCAACGAGTCCTCCGATGCTGGACCTTACGGAGCATCGAACTCGATGCAGACAGCCGATGTGGACGACTCCGGCGACCGCATCTGGGACGTGGTCGCCGTGGCCATGGGTGCGTTCATCACCGTCGCCGGGATCATGCACTTCGTCAGCCCCGGCTTCTTCGACGCCATCGTGCCGCCGTGGCTGGGCCCGTCGGAGCGGTTCTGGACCTACGCCAGCGGTGTGGCCGAGCTCGTCGTCGGACCGATGGTGCTCCTGCCCCGCACACGGGTGTGGGGTGCGAGGGCGGCGATCGTGCTGTTCATCGCCGTGTACCCGGCGAACATCTACATGGTGTGGGACTGGCGCGACCGTTCGGTCTCCGAGCAGGCCGTGTCGTGGCTGCGGTTGCCGTTCCAGTTCGTGTTCATCTGGCTGGCATGGAAGGTGGCCAGTCGACGAACGCCAATCCAGAGTGCGCGAGGGGGGACTTGAACCCCCACACCCTTTCGGGCACAGGAACCTGAATCCTGCGCGTCTGCCAATTCCGCCACTCGCGCGAGTGGACTGCGAACCTTACCGGGGGCTGATCGGGGCCACGAATCGACCCACCCCCGACTCGGCCCTCCTGACCGGCGGCACCGTCGAGGAAGGGCCCATCGGTATCCTTGCCCTCGTGGGTCTCAAGGGCTTCGAACGCCGTCTCGAACACGCAGTCGAGGGCGTGTTCTCCCGGGTGTTCAAGAACGGGGTCCGGCCCATCGAGATCGGCCGCAAGCTCACCCGGGAGATGGACGACCACCGCACGGTCGACGTGCGGGGTCGCACCGTGGCCCCCTACCAGTTCACCGTGGCCATCTCCAATGACGACCACGACCAGTTCGTCGACATCGCCGACTCCCTGGCCCGGGAACTGAGCGATGCCGCCCGGGAGCACGCCCGGGACGAGGGCTACGCCTTCCTGGGCCCGGTGGAGGTCGAACTGGTGGTCGACGACGTCCAGCGCACCGGCACGTTCACCATCGAGTCGCGGTTCCGGGAGGGCGCAGGCGGCCTCGGCCCCGGCTCGCTGGTCCTGCCCAACGGCGAGCGGTTCCTGTTGCGCGAGCGCATCGTCACCATCGGCCGCATGCCCGACTGCGACATCACCCTCGCCGATCCCAATGTGAGTCGGAACCACGCCGAGATCCGCCCTCGGGCCGACGGCTACGTGCTCGTCGACCTCGGCTCCACCAACGGCTCCAGCGTCAACGGCGTGCCCGTCACCGAGCGCGACCTGCGCGACGGCGACGAACTCGGCTTCGGGAGCATCCGCCTCACGTTCCAGGCGTCCTGACCGTGGTCTCCGATCAGCTGCTGCTGGTCCTCAAGTTGTGCCTGCTCGCGCTGCTCTATCTGTTCTTCTTCCGCGTCGTGCGCGCCGTATGGACGGAGGTGCGGCCGCCCCAACCGGTGCCCACCGGTGCCCCGGGTTCGATGCCCGCCGCGTTCCGTCGACGCCGCTCCGATGATCGTTCCGGGCCGCGTACCCGCGAACTCGTCGTGGTCGAACCGGTCGAGGTGGCCGGGCGGTCGTTCCCGTTGATCGGTGAGATGTCGATCGGTCGGGCCGCCGGATGCCAGATCACCCTCGACGACACCTACGCGTCGCAGATCCACGCCCGCGTGTTCGCCCGTGACAATCAGTGGCAGATCGAAGACCTCGGCTCCACCAACGGCACGTGGCTCAACCGTCACAAGGTGGCCGGCGCCCTGGTCATGAAGCCCGGTGACGTGGTGCAGATCGGCAACACCGTGATGGAAGTGCGATGACCCGGTTCGCGTGGGGAGCGCTCACCGACACCGGTCGGGTGCGCAAGGGCAACGAGGATGCCTACCTCGCCGTCGACGGACTGTTCGCCGTGGCCGACGGCATGGGTGGACACCAGGCCGGTGAGGTGGCCAGTCATCTCGCTCTCGAATCGTTGCAGTCGTGGTTCGGCTCGGCTGGCACCGATGTGATGGTGGCTGCCGTCGAACACGCCAATGCCGATGTGGTGGAGCGATCGCTCGGTGACCCGGAACTGGCGGGCATGGGCACCACTTTGGTGGCGATGGCCCTCGTCGACGCCGGGGGGCGCGACGCCATCGGTGTGGTCAACGTCGGCGACTCACGTCTCTATCTGATGTCCGACGGTGGGCTGACCCAGATCACCGAGGACCACAGCCTCGTGGCCACCATGGTCCGCCAGGGTCGGCTCACCGAGGCCGAAGCGGCGGTGCATCCGCAGCGCAACATCCTCACCCGAGCCCTCGGACTCGACGGCACGGTGCTGGTCGATTCGTGGGAGATCCTCCCCGTCGTCGGCGATCGCTACCTGGTGTGCAGCGACGGACTGTTCAACGAGGTCGACGACAACCGCATCGCCGCCACCCTTCGTCGACTGGCCGACCCGGCCGAGGCCTGTCGTGAACTGGTCCGTCTGGCCAATGAGGCCGGCGGTCGCGACAACATCACCTGTGTCGTCGTCGACGTGGTCGACGACGATGGTCGTGATCTCACCGTCGATCCGGCCGTGCGCAACCGTTCCTCCCCCACCGGTGGCGATCCGGTGGCACCGGCAGTCGGCAGTGACGCATCGACGTCGCGCCGCCGTCGGAGCGGTAGCTCGCCGCGCTCGAAGTTGACCTGGCGAGTCGCGGCCTTCGTCGGTGCGGTGGCGCTGGTGGTGCTGATCGCCCTCGGGTTCGTGTGGTGGACGGGCACGAAGACGTGGTTCGTCGGCGTGAACGGCGAGCAGGTGGCCATCTTCCATGGCAAGCCGGGCGGGGTGCTGTGGATCCAGCCGACGGTGGCCGAGGACACCGAACTCACCGTGGGTGACGTTCCCGCCGCACGGTTGCTCGACGTGCAGAACGGCGTCGAGCAACCCTCGTTGTCGTCGGCTCGGGCCTTCGTCGAGCGGTTGATCGAACAGCGCCGTTCGCAGGGAACGACTGCGACCTCGACCACCTCGACGTCGACCACGACCGTCGTGCGGTGACGCCGTGACCGGCCGTCGCACCACCGAACTCGGCCTCATGCTGATGGTCGTCGTGCTCATCTCGGTGGCCTACGTGCTGGCCAGCCTCGGATCCCAGTCGCAGATCCCGGCCAACATCATTCCATTCCTCGTCATCGTGCTGGTGCTGCTCATGACTGCCCATCTGGCGGTGCGCAAGCTGGCCCCCGACGCCGATCCCGTCCTGTTGCCCACCATCGCCCTGCTCAACGGGTTCGGCTACGTGGTGATCGCCGGACTCAACGAGCGACTGGCCGCGGCCCAGGCCACGTGGACGGCGGTGGCCATCGCCGCCTTCGTCGGCACGCTGTGGTTCGTCAAGCGACCCCGCGATCTCGAGCGGTACCGCTACACGTTCGCCGTCGTCGGTCTCGGCCTGCTGCTGGTGCCGCTGGTGCCCGGGATCGGCTACGACGCCGGCAGCGGGAGTCGCATCTGGGTGCAGTTCGGCCCGATCAACTTCCAGCCAGGTGAGGTGGCCAAGGTGGCTCTGGACATCTTCTTCGCCGCCTACCTCGCCGATCAGCGCGAACTCATCGCCACCAGCCAATGGCGACTCGGTTCGCTGCGACTACCGCACCCCAAGTACCTCGGACCGGTGCTGGTGGCGTGGGCCGTCACGTTGGTCGTGATGTTCTACCAGAAGGATCTCGGGTCCTCTCTGCTGTTCTTCGCGCTGTTCGTCGTCATGTTGTGGGTCGCCACTCAGCGCGCGTCGTTCCTCGTCATCGGTGGCGGACTGTTCGCCGCCGGCGCGTTGTTCGCCTGGCGTTCGTTCGGACACGTGCGCACCCGCGTCGACATCTGGCTCGATCCGTGGAAGGACCCGAGCGGCACCGGCTTCCAGATCATCCAGGGCCTGTTCGCCATGGCCTCGGGAGGCATCACCGGCACCGGACTCGGTATGGGTGGCGACACCCGCATCCCGGCGGCCGAGAACGACTTCATCTTCGCGGTGATGGTGCAGGAACTCGGACTGGCCGGCGGCGCCATCGTCCTCATCGCCTCTCTGTTGATCGTCGGTTCCGGATTGCGCATCGCCCAGTCCACCGAGGTCGCCTTCGACAAGTTGCTGGCCACCGGCCTGACGCTGCTCATCGGACTGCAGGCCTTCATCATCCTCGCCGGAGTGATCCGACTGCTGCCGCTCACCGGTGTGGCCCTGCCCTTCATCTCCTACGGCGGTTCGTCGTTGGTCATGAACTACGTGCTGTTGGCCATCCTGTTGCGCATCAGCGACCAGACCGCGCAACGCGAGCGCAATCGTTCGCCGGTCGTCATCGGCGCGGCGGCATGAACCGCTCCATCACCCGACTCGGCATCGTGCTCGTGGTGCTGTTCGTCGCGCTGTTCGTCAAGCTCAACTGGATCCAGGTGATCGACAAGGACGCCCTCGACACCAATCCCCTCAACACTGCGCAGGTGCGGCGCGATTTCAACCGCCCACGGGGTTCGATCGTCACCGCCGACGGATTCCTGCTCGCCCAGAGCATCCCCAATCCCGACACCAACTCGCAGTTCGATCAAATCCGCGTGTATCCCGAGGGTGACCTGTTCGCCCACACCACCGGGTTCTTCTCCTTCCGCTACGGATCCACCGGCATCGAGAAGCAGTACAACGACGAGTTGGTCGGCTCGACGTTCGGCCAGCAGGTCAAGGGCTTCTCCGACCTGTTCGTGAGCAGCCGCAACTCCGGCGACGTCACCGTCTCGTTGCGTCGCGATGTGCAGCAGGTGGCGCGCGACCAACTCGGAGATCGTCAGGGCTCGGTGGTCGCCCTCGACCCGCGCACCGGCGCCATCCTCGGCTTCTGGTCGTGGCCGTCCTATGACCCGAACCTGGTGTCGTCGGTGGAGACGGCGGTGGCCGAGACGGCGTGGAAGTCGTACAACACCGATCCCGCCCGTCCCATGCGCCCGCACATGTACCAGGATCGCTACTTCCCCGGGTCGACGTTCAAGACCGTCACCGCCGGGATCGGACTGCAGACCGGCAAGGTCACCAACGTCACTCCCGTCTATCCGTTCACCGACGGGTACCTCCCGGCCATGACCGACAAGACGATCCGCAACTTCGGTGGTGAGAGTTGTGGCGGTCCACTGCCCGAGATCCTGCGGGTGTCATGCAACTCGGCCTTCGCCGAGATGGGAACCGAGACGATCGGCGCCGCCGACATGACGTCGGGCGCCGCCAGTTGGGGGTTCAACTCGGCCGCACCCATCGACCTGCCCGACCCGGTGCGTTCGGTGTTCCCCACCAACCTGGCCAACGACCCACCGCGTCTCGCCATGTCGTCGATCGGACAGAACGACGTGCAGGCCACGCCGCTGCAGATGGCGCTCGTGGCTGCCGGAGTGGCCAACGGCGGGGTGATCATGCGGCCCCACGTCGTCACCGAGGTGCGCAACGACCAGGGTGAGATCGTCTCCACCGTCTCGCCGTCGCGGTGGCTCACCCCGATGTCCCCCTACAACGCCGCCACCCTGGCCGACGACATGCTCGGGATCGTGCGCAGCGGCACCGCCGCCGGTATGGCCATCCCGGGCTGTGCCGTGGGCGGCAAGACCGGCACCGCCCAGCTGGGCACCGAACCGCCCCGCAGCCACACGTGGATCATCGGGTTCGCCGGACCTCCCGGAGGGCAGCCCACCGTGGCCGTGGCCGTGGTCGTGCTCGATCAGTCCGGGGGCAGCGAGGCCACCGGCGGTCGGGTGGCTGCCCCCATCGCCCGGGCCGTGCTCCAGACCGCCCTCGCCGCACAGGGTGGATGTGGGTCGCGATGAGCGGCCGGGGTGGCGGGAGACCCCGACGACCCCTCACTAGGCTCTCGCCCGATGAGTGATACCCCGGCGAGTCCCACCGTCTTCAACGATCGTTACGAGTTGCATCGCAAGTTGGCCCGAGGCGGAATGGCCGACGTCTATCTGGCCCGCGATCTGTTGCTCGATCGCCCGGTGGCCGTGAAGGTGCTGTTCACCGAGTTCGCCCGTGATGCTGCCTTCGTCGAGCGCTTCCGCCGTGAGGCCCAGTCGGCGGCCAATCTCAATCACCCCAACATCGTCGCCGTCTACGAC
>JBJTGD010000306.1:0-2903 GCA_046093735.1 Acidimicrobiia bacterium
GCGCGCCTCGCTGCACGACGCGTCCTCGATCGAGCACGACGAGATCGTGCGCGATCCGCTCGGCCTCGGTGTGGTCGTGGGTGACATACACCGCCGTCATCGCGAGCGACGCCAGTGTGTCGGACAACTCGTCGACCAACTGCTCGCGCAGGACCCGGTCGAGCGATCCCATCGGTTCGTCGAGCAGCAGCACACGTGGTGAAGGGGCCAGGGCCCGAGCCAGGGCCACCCGCTGTCGTTCACCACCCGACAGGGAGGACACGGCGCGGGCGCCGAACCCCCCGAGTCCGACCGATTCGAGCATCTCCTCACCTCGGGTCACCGCCGCCCTTCGGTCGTCGCCGCGCACCCGCAACCCGAACGTGACGTTCCCCATGACGTCGAGGTGGGGGAACAGCACGTGATCCTGGAACATCATCCCCACTTCGCGTCGATGGGTCGGCACCGACACCACATCGACTCCGTCGAGCAGCACTCGACCGGTGGTGGGCGCGGTGAGCCCGGCGATGACGCGCAGCATCGTGGACTTCCCACTGCCGCTGCTGCCCAGCACGGCCAGCACTGCGCCGGCCTCCACCGTCACCGACACGTCCTGCAACGCGGCGCCGATCACATCACGGCCGCCGGCCGAGACACCGAAGCGCACGGCCAAGCCGTCGAGTTCGAGTCGTGGTGTCATGTCAGAACTCCGCCACACCGGGCGGGCGCAGTCGGTCGATGAGCAGCATCACCGCGATGGTGAGCACCATCAGGATGACCGACAGGGCAATGGCCTGTGCGAACGACCACTCCCCCGGTCGCCCCAGCGCCCGATAGACGGCGACGGGCAGTGTGGGTCGCGCCGGCCGAGCGAGGAAGGCCGTGGCCCCGAACTCGCCGAGCGAGACGGCGAAAGCGAAGCCGGCGGCACCGGCGATGGCGCGACCGAGGATGGGCGCGTCGATGCTGCGCCGCACCCGGCCCGGCGATGCGCCGAGGACCGCCGCCGCCTCGTGGAGGCGCGGGTCGATGGCCCGCACGGCCGGCACCAGCAGTCGCACCACGAAGGGCAGGGCCACCACGGCGTGGGCGATGGGCACGATCCACACCGACGAGCGCAGATCGAACGGCGCCCGATCGAAGGTGAGCAGGAACCCGAAGCCCACGGTCACCGCCGACGTGCCGAGTGGCACCATCAGCGCGGTGTCGGCGAAACGGGACCACCGTGGCACGCGACCCCCACCCCCGGCGATGGCCCATGCCGCGCAGGCGCCGAGCAGGAGGGCCAGCGCCGTGGCCATCGCCGCGAACTGGAGCGAGTTGCGAACGGCGTCGACCGGCGGCACGTAGGCCGTCGATCCGCGCCGCGTGTCGCCCAGAGACCGGAACGCGCCCAGACCCCAGCCATCGGGTGTGGAGAAGGCCCGCACGGCGAGCACCACCAGTGGGGCACCGAGCAGGGCGCCGATCACCACGAGGTTGCCGGCCATGAAGGTGCGGGCCCGCCAGCCGACGGCGGGTCGTTGCGACTCCTCGGCCGGCCGCTGTTCGAGGGCCACGGCGCGACGGTGCTGGATGCGTCCGAACCACCACAGCACCGCCACCACCAGCACGAGTTGCACCAGGGCCAGCACGGCGGCCACGTCGAGGTTCAGCAGGCGCGCCGTCTGTTGGTAGATCTCGACCTCGACGGTCCGATGGGCCGTGCCTCCGAGCAACAGGACGATGCCGAACGACGTGAAGCTGAACAGGAACACGATCGACGACGCAGCCGCCAACGCTGGTCGCAGGAGCGGCAGCGTGACCCGTCGGAACGTCGTCCATGTCGAGGCCCCGAGGGTGCGAGCGGCCTCCTCGACCCGCGGATCGATGGTCATCCACGTGGCGCCGACCGTTCGCACCACCACGGCGTAGTTGAAGAAGACGTGACCGATGAGGATCGCCCACACCGTTCCCGACAGGTCGACACCGAGAACTCCACCGGGACCGATCAGACCGAGCAACGCCACGCCCACCACCACCGTGGGCAGCACGAAGGGCACGAGCAGCGCCGACCACAGCACGGCGCGGCCCCGGAACCGGAAGCGAGCGAACATCGCCGCACCGGGCAGCCCGATCAGCACGCACACGACCGTCGACACCACCGCCTGCCAGACCGTGAACCACAGCACGCGCCGGATCGACGGGTCGGTGGCCACGTCGGCGAACACCGACAGGTCCCACGCGCTATCGGGGCGGAGGCCGCGCTCGATGATCGTGGCCACCGGCCACACGAAGAACACGGCAAGGAAGAGCAGCGGCGGCGCGGCGGCCACCATCCGCCACCGCCGGGCCGCGGTGGTGTGCGTCAGCGGAACAGTTCCGACCACTGGCCGACCCACCGGTCACGGTTCGCCGCCACCTGCGCGTAGGGCAGTGACAGGGGCCGGTCGACCACGGCGGTGTACTTGGCGAAGGAGTCGGGCAATGGCGTGCCGGTGACCACCGGGTACACGTACATCTGCAGTGGCATGTCCGCCTGGAACGAGCGGCCCAGCATGAACTCGATGAACGCAGCCGCGGCCTCTGGATGGCGGGCGCCGCGCAGGATGCCGGCGAACTCGATCTGTCGGTAGCAGGTCGCCGTCATGACCCCGGTGGGGGTGGCGTCGACGGCCAGGCTGGTGTCGGCGACCTCGGCGGGCGGGCTGGACGCGTACGACACCACCAACGGTCGAGTGCCCTCGCCGCTGCCCCCGGAGAACTCGCCGTAGTAAGCGGTCTCCCAGCCGTCGACCACCTTGACCCCGTTGGCCTTCAGTGCCTTCCAGTAACGCAACCACGCCGCGTCGGCGGAGGTGTCGTCGCCACCACCGAACCGGGCGATGGTGGCCAGCATGAAGGCCAGCCCGGGTGTCGACGATGCCGGGTCCTGCACCACCAGC
>JBJTGD010000307.1:0-25909 GCA_046093735.1 Acidimicrobiia bacterium
CAGGTGGCGATCGCCCAGTCGGAGGCCGGCGCCGACATCGTGGCGCCGTCGGGGATGATGGACGGCGCCGTGGCCGCCATCCGCGACGCACTCGACGAGGACGGATACACCTCCACAGCGATCATGGCCTACTCGGCCAAGTACGCCTCGGCCCTGTACGGACCGTTCCGCGATGCCGTCGACGTCACCATCGCCGGCGGGGGAGACCGGCGGGGCTACCAGCAGGATCCGGCCAATGCCCGCGAGTCGATGGAGGAGATCCGCTTCGACGTGATGGAGGGGGCCGACATCGTCATGGTCAAGCCGGCGATGACCAACCTCGACATCGTGGCCCGGGCCCGCGCCGAACTCGATCTCCCGATCGCGGCGTACCACGTGTCGGGGGAGTACGCCATGGTGCGCGCCGCAGCCGAGCGGGGCTGGATCGACGGTCCGGCCGTGGCGCTCGAACAGTTGCTGTCGGTGCGCCGGGCAGGAGCCGACATCGTGCTCACCTACTTCGCCCGCGAGATCGCCGAGCTGCTGGGCCGCAGTCGATCGGCATGACCGACACCAACGAGTCACTGTTCGCCCGGGGTCAGCGGGTCATCCCGGGCGGGGTGAACTCACCGGTGCGGGCTTTTCGATCGGTCGGTGGCACCCCGTACTTCGTGGCCCGCGGCGAAGGTGCCCGAGTCACCGATGTCGAAGGACGCACGTTCATCGATCTCGTGCAGAGCTACGGCGCAGTGATCGCCGGTCACGCGCATCCGCGTCTGGTCGAGGCCATCCGCACGGCGGCGGCCGACGGCACGTCGTTCGGCGCGCCGACGCCGCGCGAGGTGGTGTTGGCCGAGGCGATCGCCGAGCGGGTGCCGTCGTGCGAGAAGGTGCGGATGGTCAACAGCGGGACCGAAGCGACCATGAGCGTCATCCGCGTGGCCCGCGGCGCCACCGGTCGCTCGCGGATCCTCAAGTTCGCCGGCAACTATCACGGGCACAGCGACGGCCTGCTGGTGTCGGGCGGCACGGCCATGGCCTCGCTCGGACTCCCGGCCAGTGCCGGTGTCACCCCGAGTGCCGTGGCCGACACCGTCGTCGCCCCCTACAACGTGGTGCCGAAACTCACCGAGTCCTACGCCGCCGTGATCGTCGAACCCATCGCCGCCAACATGGGTCTGGTGGCGCCGCAGCCCGGATTCCTCGAGGGACTGCGGGCCGAGTGCGATCGAGTCGGCGCGCTGCTCATCTTCGACGAGGTGATCACCGGATTCCGGGTGGCCCGCGGCGGCGCGCAGGAACTGTTCGGTGTCCGGCCCGATCTCACCGCCTTCGGCAAGATCATCGGTGGCGGCCTGCCCGTCGGCGCGTTCGGGGGACGGGCCGAGTTGATGGACGAACTGGCGCCGCTCGGACCGGTGTACCAGGCGGGCACGTTGTCGGGGAACCCGTTGGCCACCGCCGCCGGACTCGCCGTGCTCGACCTGCTTGATGACGACGCCTATGCCCTGTTGTCGTCACGAGCGGCACGCCTGGCCGCGTCCTTCGAGTCGGCCTTCTCGTCGGCCGGTCTCACCGCCGTGGTGCCGCGGGTGTCGACCCTCACCGGACTGTTCTTCGGGGCCACCGCACCGCTCGACTACGAGACGGCGTGCACCACTGACGAAGCGACCTACGCGGCCTTCTTCCATGCGCTACTGGACGAGGGTGTGGCCATCGCTCCCGGTGCCTACGAGGTGATGTTCTGCGGGCTGGCCCACGACGACGACGTCATCCTGGCCATCGATGCCGCAGCGCACGCCGCAGCGGCCGCAGTCGCCAACCCCTAGGGCGACGCCCGAGGATCACGAACCGGTCGGTGTGGTCCAGTTCGGCTTGATGGTGAGCTTGCCGGCGGGATCGAACAGCAACTCGCCGTCCGGCGTGATGAGTTCGCCGGCCGCATTCAGCATGGGCTTGCCATCGGCGTAGGTGATGTCGCCCTTGGCGTCCACGGTGACCTCGCCACCGGACAGGTCCTCCCACTCATAGCGGACCACGGCCAGCAACTGGGCCTGCGTGAGGGCCTTGTTGAAGTTGGGCATCGGGTTGCCGTTCCAGCTCAGGGTCGTGTGCTGTCCACCCTCACGGGCCGGGTCGCCGTAGGGGGTCCCGGCCGGACCGATGCCGTTCGAACCGAGCCACACGAACTCGAGTTGGCCGATGATGTCGGGGAAGCTCTTGACCAGGTTCCCGTCGTTCATCGGACGCCCCACGCCGCCGCCACCGGCCGAGCCGTGGCAACTGGCACAGTTGGTGGCATAGATGGCCTTGCCCGTCTCCAACTGGGAGGGCTCGCCCGTGGACGCCGGCGAGAGTCCGCCGATGTAGATGACGGCCCACAGGGGCAGGAAGGCCAGCACGGGCATCACCCAGATGGGGATGCGCTTGCGGCGCAGCGCAGCCTCGACGTAGGGCGGCGGCGGTTCGACGACGGCCGGCGTGGCCGCGGCGACGGGAGCCACCGCGGTGGCCGTCGGGGCCGACTCGGTCGGGGATGCGGCCGCAGGCACCGGAGCGGAACCGGTGTCGCCACCGCCTCCCTCGAGGGAGCTCCGCCGATCACGGGAGCGCTTGAGAAGGTGCTCGGGAACTTCGGTCACGGTTCCTCCGGCGGAAGCGGACGGCGAGGGGCAGGAGACCGGACGACATCCCGGTCGACGGCCTCCCAACCTAGACGACGCGACGCGCTCCCACGCACGGCCGCGGGTCGATCTCGGCGCGGCGAGCGTTCGAGCGCGTCGTCGGTGGTCGTTCGACACCGGGATGTCCCAACCCCTTCCCGGCGGTGCTAGACAAGGGCAGTCCCGCTGGAGCGACTCCGGCGGGGAGAAGTTCGTCAGTACCCTTCAGTACGTTCCTCACGGGGAAGGTGCACGGGACCTGTGAGCAGGGACCGGGTCCGGATCCGTGATCTCGCCCACGCTTGTGCACTCGTTCACGAGGGAGGACCAACCGGGTGGTTGCGTTCGTCGGATCGCTGCTCGTCCTGATCCTGTTGGCATCGCTCATCGTTCCCATGGCCAAGCGTCGCCCGGTGGGTACGCCGCTCACCTGGGGTGAGGCGATGGTGGCCTCGGTGTACGCGTACTTCCTGATGTTCTGGGCCTACGGCGTGGTGCCCCACCTGTGGCTGACCTGGGCCGACAACGAACTCGGCTGGCGCCCCGACCGCATCCTCTACGGACCGGGCGACATCGTGAAGCCGCAGTCGATGGAGGGGTGGTTCCCCTTCACCATCACCTACCAGAGCATCCGTGACCTCATCGCCGTCACCATCTATGTGATCTTCCTGGTGGCGCAGGTGTGGATGTGGATCTGGTGGCAGAACCGGGCCAAGAGGGCCGAGGCGGCAGCCACGGCCAAGGCGTCGGTCACCTCCGGGTACGGCCGTCCGCTGGTGCGGAGGGGTTGACATGGCCCGGATCGACGCCAATCCGCCCCATCCGGTCTTCGTCGACGACTACGTCCTGCGCGAGGTCGATGCCGACTGGTTGTCGAAGGCGGTCAAGCCCAAGCAGTTCATCCACATCGACCAGTCGGAGTGCATCACCTGCGAGGGTTGTGTCGACATCTGCCCGTGGAAGTGCATCCACCTGGTGTCCACCTCGGCCATCGAGGAGGCGGAGGGCACGGAACTGCCCGGTACCGATCCCGGTGACCATTCGATCTTCGTGATCGACGACGACGTGTGCACCCGTTGTGCGCTGTGCGTCGATCGCTGCCCCACCGGTGTGATCATCCTCGGCAAGGTCGGCGAGCCGCCCCCCGATGGTGACCCGCACCAGCGCACTCCCACCCACGGCTACGGCTACGGCATGCGCCTCGGCTGAGCCCACCCGACGAACCCCTCACCCCGCGAGCACGGAGCAACTGTCTTGGCCAAGACGATGGAGCGCCCCAACAAGAAGACCCCGCAGCAGCGGGTGACCGAACTCGTCGACAAGACGCAGGGTTCGCAGGCGTGGAACTCGATCTTCCGACCGGGTTCGGTGTTCCGCAAGGGCTACACCGACAGCCCTCGTAACCGTTCGTACGTGATCATGAACAGCGTGCTGTACCACCTCCACCCGGTGAAGGTGAAGCGGCACGCGGTGAAGGTCTCCTACACGCTGTGTCTCGGTGGTCTCAGCTTCTTCCTGTTCATCCTGCTGACCATCACCGGCATCTTCCTGATGTTCTTCTATCGCCCCACCGCAGCGCAGGCGTGGAACGACATCTACACGCTGCAGACCTCGGTGGCCTTCGGCCTGTTGGTGCGGAACATGCATCGATGGGCGGCGCACCTCATGGTGCTCACCGTGTTCCTGCACATGGCGCGCGTCTTCTACCACGGTGCCTACAAGCCTCCCCGGGAGTTCAACTGGGTGATCGGCGTGATCCTGCTCACGCTGACCCTGCTGCTCTCCTTCACCGGCTACCTGTTGCCATGGGACCAGTTGGCGCTGTGGGCCGTGACCGTGGGCACCAACATGATGGGGTACACCCCGGTCTTCGGTGATCAAGTGCGCTTCGTGCTGCTCGGTGGCAAGGAGATCGGCACCGACACCCTGTTGCGGTGGTACGTGCTCCATGTGTTGTTCGTTCCGTTCGTGACCGTCATCTTCCTCGCGATCCACTTCTGGCGGGTCCGCAAGGACGGCGGCATCTCGGGACCGTTGTGAGCGACGGAAGGATCGGAGAGAGCAGATGACCGAGATCCCCGAACATCTCCGCAAGCGAGCGGAGGAGGCCAAGGCCAAGGCTGCGGCCAAGGCCGCCGAATCGGCGCCCGCCGCGCCGGCCGCCGAGTCGGCGGCGTCGTCCGACGCGGGCGACAGCCGTATCCCGGCGCATCTCCTCGAGCGTTCGAAGGCGGCCAAAGCGGCCAAGGAGGGCGGCGTCGCCACTGCCGTCCCGGCCGCGGCGATGGCCGGTGGCGGAGCGGTGGCCACGGCGGCACCACCTCCGGCCGAGACCGGCCCCGACGGTCACACGCAGCGACTCCTCACCGTGGTGCGTGCCGGTTCGATCCAGGACGTGAAGTCAACTCCGGTCGACAAGGTCCACACCTGGCCGCACCTGCTGGCGGTGGAGTTCGTCGCTGCGCTGGCCATCACCCTGTTCACGTTGATCTTCTCGATCTTCGTGAACGCTCCGCTGCTGGAGCTGGCCAACATCAACAAGACGCCGAACCCGTCGAAGGCCCCGTGGTACTTCCTCGGACTGCAGGAACTGCTCACCATGTTCCACCCGATGGTCGCCGGCGTGACCATCCCCGGCATGGGCATCTTCCTGCTGATCCTCGCCCCCTACATCGACCGCAATCCGTCGAACAAGCCCGAGGATCGCAAGTTCGCCATCTCGTTGTTCACGGTGCAGATGATGTTCTGGGCCGTGCTCGTCATCATCGGTTCGTTCTTCCGCGGTCCTGGCTTCAACTTCGTGGCGCCATGGACCGGCGGCCTGTTCTTCGAGTTGTGATGGTCGGACTGGAGACCTGCTCATGAATCCTCTCGTCATCGTCATCCCGGTCGTCGTGGTGCTCGCCGGTGTCGTCCTGTTCGCCGCCTCGCGGCGACGCGACACGGGTGGTGCCACCGGTGCACTGGCCCGAGAGACGATCAAGCGCGACAAGTCCTCGGCCCCGCTCGAGGAGGAACGCGAACTGGTCGGCGTGTCGGGCCGTCAGGTGGAGGCCTCGGCTGCCATCGAGCGTCGTCCGGCGCCGCCGGCGGTGAAGTCGGATTCGCTGGCCGAGTTCGTGCCACCGGATCCCGATGTGGTCGGCGTCTCCCGCCGCAAGTTCTTCAACCGGGCGATCATCGTGGTGATGCTGCTCGGCATCTCCGGTTTCGGCGCTGCGGTCCTCGCCTTTCTGTGGCCGATGCCCAAGGGCGGCTTCGGCTCCAAGATCCGGGTCGGCAACGTCAACGACGTGATGGGCAAGATCAGCGCCTACAAGGGTTTCCTGTACTCCGGTGAGGGCCGCATGTGGATGACGGCCTACCCGAAGTCGTCCATCGACAAGGCCAAGGCCGTCTACCCGGCCGCCGTGCTGCCGTCGATGGAGGCCGGAGTGGTGGTGCTCTACCAGAAGTGCCCGCACCTCGGTTGCCGCGTTCCCTCCTGCCAGACCTCGCAGTGGTTCGAGTGCCCCTGCCACGGCTCGCAGTACAACCAGGCCGGCGAGAAGAAGGGTGGTCCGGCGCCCCGCGGCATGGACCGCTTCGCCACCAGCGTGGCCGGCGGCGTGCTGACCGTCGACACCGGTCAGATCGTGCAGGGTCCGCCGATCGGCACCAACACCACCGGCCAGGAGGCCGAGGGTCCGCACTGCGTGGGTGGAGGAAGCCACAGTGGTTGACACCTTGCTGCTCGCCAGCGCGCAGAAGACGATCGGCTACGTCATCGCCGTCATCCTGCTCGTCGCCTTCGCGGTGGCAATCCTCGTCAACATCCGCCGTGCACGGCCCGAGATCGGTTCCGAGATCGAACTGGCGCCCAACCGGAAGCCCGGAATGGACGACGAGGAGCTCGAGACCAAGAAGCTCGATCGCACCCTCGGTCTCGGCTTGGTGGCCCTGGCCGCCATCGCCCTCGCCCTTCCCCTCTACTGGTTGGCCGAACCGGGTCGGCAGGAGGGCATGGTCGATCAGTTCGAGGAGATCGCCATCAACCGTGGCGAGGAGCTCTACATCAATGGCGCGCAGTGCGCCGGGTGTCATGGCCCGCTCGGCATCGGTGGTGTGGCGTCGTACACGCTCACCAATCCCGAGACGGGTGCCTACGTCGACCAGGTGCAGTGGAAGGCACCGGCCCTCGACACCGTCATGTACCGCTACACCCCCGATCAGGTGAAGTACATCCTCAACTACGGCCGTGGCTACTCGCCGATGCCGGCGTGGGGTGCGCCCGGTGGTGGTCCGCTCACCGAGCAGGAGATCGACGAGATCATCGCCTACCTCGTGTCGATCCAGTTGCCGGCGGCCGAGTCGCAGGCGGCAGTGCAGAAGCAGCTCGATCTCTCGTGCGCCGCCGATGCCAGCGGCAACTGCACGATTCCGGGTGGGAAGTACGCCACGTTGGGTGAGGCGGTGTTCAACCTCGGCTACTCCGACGGATTCGCCGGTGGTGCCTACTCCTGCGGTCGTTGCCACACTCCGGGCTGGTCGTTCGGCCGGGCCGGTAAGGCCGGAGGCGGGGCCATGGGCCCGAACCTCACCGGTGGCTCCGAGCTCAAGCAGTTCCCGCTGGCCTCCCAGCAGGAGTCCTTCGTGTCGGCCTATCCGAAGGCCGGTACCGCCTACGGCACCTTCGGATGGTCCAGCGGGCGCATGGGCAGCTTCGGCACCAATCCCAATGCCGCCGATACCAAGACGGCGATCATGAGCCCGGACCAGGTCATGCTCACCCCGGCCCAGATCGCCGCCGTCGTCGCCTACGAGCGGAGCCTCTGATGCAGCATGTGCACCTGTTCGCCGGTCTGGCCTGGAACCCGGGGATCCGGGGCATCCTCGTCGTCCTGGTCGGCGTGGTCGTCCTGTGCGGTTCGGTGTACCTGATCCTCGGCACCAACCTCGGGTCGCGCCTCGGCCTGCTGGTCGCCCTCACCGGCCTGTTCGGGTGGCTGGTGATCCTCACCCTCATCTGGTGGCTCACCCCGCCGGCCATCGGCCCGCGCGGCAACCCGGCCAGCTGGAGACCGGTCGAGGTCTATATCAACGGGGGCGGTGACGCCGCCAAGACCCAGCCCTTGGAGAAACTCGTGGCGCCGAGTTCACTCCCGTCCTCGGCCCGGATCCTCGCCGCCAACCAACAGTTGGCCGAGGAGTATCCGAACGGTTTCACGCTCTCGGATCTCAAGGGCTCCCATGCCGACATCGTCGAGCAGTTCCTTCCGGCCGAGTCGCTCAACGGATGGAAGTTGGTGAGCACGTCCAACGCCGGTGAGGCGCAGACGGCCGCCGACGCCGCCCTCGCTTCGTCGGGCCTGTTCCAGACCAACGGCGAGTACAAGAAGCTCGACGTGTGGCAGTTCGGCGGCAAGCCGACCCTGGCCGACGACTGCCCCGACGGTGGCAGTCTGTGCCGGGCCTGGCACCGGGTCTCCTCGGCCTTCCAGATCAAGAACCCGCCGCACTTCGCCGTGGTGCAGGTGCAGCGAGTGGTGCCCCAGACCCCAGTGCCGGGTCAGGCCCCGCCGATCCCCAAGGTCGATCCGTCGCAGCCGGTGATCTCGGTCGTGCTCATCCGTGACATCGGCAACGAGCGCGTCATCCCGTTCCTCTACTTCGTCATCAGCCTCTCGCTGTTCGTCCTGTTCGCCTGGGCGTTGCACTCGCGGGACAAGACCCTGATGAAGAACAAGGAACTCGCGGCATCGAAGGGCGACTGATCCGTGGGTCAGTACCTCCCCATCTTCGCGATGCTGGTCCTGGCGATCGTCTTCGCCGTGGTCAGTCGTGTCGTGTCGAAACTGATGGCGCCCAATCGACCCTCGGCGGCCAAGTCATCGCCCTACGAGTGCGGCATCGTCCCCACCGACGAACCCTCCGATCGTTTCCCGGTGAAATTCTTCCTGGTGGCGATGATCTTCATCGTGTTCGACGTCGAGATCATGTTCCTGTTCCCGTTCTCGATCGTCTTCCGTGAACTGGGTGGCTTCGGCATCGCCGCCATCGTCATCTTCACCGCCGCGGTGTTCGAGTCGTTCGTCTTCCTGATCGGGAACGGCGCTCTCGACTGGGGACCGATCAAGCGTCTGCGGGCGTCGGAGATCGTCTCGCCGTCCCGCACCTCCACCAGCACCATCCGACGAGTCGGCCTCGAGGGCCGGCCCCGGGACGAGGCGGCCTGACATGTCGAACGAGACCCATGCCACCGGCGGCTTCCTCGAGTCCGGACTCGAAGGGCTCCAGCACAACTTCCTGACCGGTTCGCTGGAGTACCTGGTCAAGTGGGCGCGACGCCACAGCGTCATGCCTGCCACCTTCGGCCTGGCCTGCTGCGCGATCGAGATTATGGCGGCCGGTGGTCCGCACTACGACCTGGCCCGCTACGGCATGGAGGTGTTCCGCGCCTCGCCCCGCCAGGCGGACCTCATGATCGTCGCCGGCCGCGTGTCGCAGAAGATGGCCCCGGTGCTTCGTCAGATCTACGACCAGATGATGGAACCCAAGTGGGTCATCTCCATGGGCGTGTGCGCCTCGTCGGGTGGGATGTTCAACAACTACGCCATCGTGCAGGGCGTCGACCAGATCGTGCCCGTCGATGTCTACGCCCCGGGTTGTCCGCCGTCGCCCGAGACGCTGTTGCACGCCATCCTCACGCTGCACCACAAGATCGAGCACGGAGAGTTGATGCGCCGTCCCGGTGAGGGCGCCGGTATCGTGATCGAACAACTGGGCGTCGACGGACCGGTCCCAGTTTCGCTGGGTCGGATCTGACGTGAGCGAGGAGTCCGTAGTCGACGGGGCCGACGCCCCGGCCGAAGAGGCTGTCGTGGTGACCGAGACCCTGTTCGATGTGCCGGTCGTCCATTCGGGTGGTCAGGTCGTGCTGCATCCCACGCGCGACGAGTACCGGTCACTGCTGGGTCGGCTCCATGAGGACGGTTTCCACTCGGCCGTCGACCTGTGCGGTGTCGACTTCCTCACCCATCCCGGTCGCCAGTTGCCGGCGGGTCTCGAGCCCGGCCGGTTCGAGGTCGTCGTCAATTTGATCCACCATCGCTCGCGCGCACGGGTTCGCCTGCGGGTGCAGCTGCCCGAGTCCGATCCCGTCGTGTCCTCGGCCACCGGTCTGTACCCCGGACTCGACGCACCCGAACGGGAGGCCTTCGACATGTTCGGCATCGTGTTCGACGGTCATCCCGACCTCACCCGGATCCTCATGCCCGAGGACTGGGTCGGTCATCCGCTGCGCAAGGACTACGACATCGGTCGCATCCCGGTGCAGTTCAAGGAAGCCCCGGCGGTGCGAGGATGACCGTCACCCACGATCCGGCCTCGGCCCGCACCGACGAGGGCGCGCAGGAACTCAGTTCGCGCGACATCGTCTCGGCCATCGAGCGTCTGCACGAGTTGGGCGCCGTTCTTCGCCTGTCTGAGGCCGGTGCGCTGGAGGTCGAACGCGAGCGCACGCCCGATGACGAGACGATGATCATCAATATGGGTCCGCAGCACCCGTCGACCCATGGCGTGCTCCGTCTGATGCTCGAGTTGCAGGGCGAGACGGTGCTGCGGTGCAAGCCCGTCATCGGGTACCTGCACACCGGGATGGAGAAGACCGGCGAGCAACTGTCCTACCTGCAGGGTCCGACCAACGTCACCCGCATGGACTACGCCTCGCCACTGTTCACCGAACTCGCCTTCTCCATGACGGTCGAACAACTCCTCGGCATCGAGGTCCCCGAGCGCGCAGTGTGGATCCGCATGCTCATGACCGAGATGAACCGCATCTCCTCGCACCTGCTGTTCATGGCCACCAACGGTATGGATCTCGGTGCCGTGTCGATGATGCTGTACGGCTGGCGCGAGCGCGAGGAGACGCTGCGGTTCCTGCAGGAGGTCACCGGCCTGCGCATGAACCACAACTACATCCGTCCCGGCGGCGTGGCCGCCGACCTCCCCGACGGATGGCGCGACGGTGTGCTGCGTCTGCTCGACATGCTCCCCGGTCGTCTGGCCGAGTACGACACGCTGCTCAACGGACAACCGATCTGGCGTGAGCGGCTCCAGGGTGTGGGTGTCATCACGACCGAGGAATGCCTCGCTCTCGGTGTCACCGGTCCGATACTGCGGTCGACCGGGTACTCGTGGGACCTGCGACGCGACATGCCCTACCTCGCCTACGACGAGGTCGAGTTCGACGTGGTGGTGGGCTCGTACGGTGATGCCTTCGATCGCTACGCCATCCGACTGGCCGAGATCCACGAGTCGATGCGCATCGTGCGGCAGTGCCTCGAGCGCATGCCCGCCGGTGACTACCGCATCCAGGACAAGAAGGTCACGCCACCGCCGCGGGCGCGCATCGACGAGTCGATGGAGGCGCTGATCCATCACTTCAAGATCTTCACCGAGGGTTTCAAGGTGCCCGAGGGTGAGGCGTACGTCGCCATCGAGTCTCCCCGCGGTGAACTCGGCTGCTACATCGTCAGCGACGGCTCGGCCAACCCCTACCGGATGCACGTGCGGGCCCCGAGCTTCATCAACCTTCAGAGCCTCCCGCACCTGATGCACGGTGGTCTCGTCGCTGACGCGGTGGCGATCATCTCGTCGGTCGACCCCATCCTCGGGGAGGTCGATCGCTGATGGCCCGTCTGTCGGATGCCAACGTCGCCGTGGCTCACGAGATCATCGGTCGCTACCCCCGGCCCAAATCGGCTCTGATCCCACTGCTGCACATGGCCCAGGAGCAGGACGGGCACCTCACCGATGACGCCATGGAGCACATCGGTGAACTGGTGGGCGTGACGCCGGCCGAGGTGCTGGGCACCGCGTCCTTCTACGAGATGTTCAAGCGCGAGCCCGTCGGTCGGTACATGGTCAACGTCTGCACCAACATCTCCTGTCAGTTGCTCGGTGGCGAGGAGCTGTTGGCCCACGCCGAGCGCTCGCTCGGGATCCGGCCCGGACAGACCACCGCCGATGGATTGTTCACCCTCGAGGACGTCGAGTGCATCGCCGCCTGCACCGAGGCGCCGTGTCTGCAGGTCAACTACCGCTACGAGAACCGGGTGTCGACCCAGGCGTTCGACGCGTTGATCGACGACCTCCGCTCCGGACGGCGCGACGACATCCCGCCGCACGGCACGTTGGCCACGATCCGTCAGCACATCCCCGACGATCGTCGGGCCGGTGTGGTCGTGCCCACCGACGACACTCGTCCGGTGTGGATGCCCGAGGGAGAACGGTCATGACCGGCACCATCCCCAAGATCGTCACCTCACGCTGGGACACCCCCGACTCGTGGACGCTGCCGGTGTACGAGTCCACCGGTGGGTACCGGTCACTGCGCAAGGCGCTGACCATGGGTCCGCAGGCCGGGGCCGATGAGGTGCGTGAAGCCAGTGTCCTCGGACGAGGCGGCGCCGGATTCCCGGCCGGGGTGAAGTGGACCCTGGCCCCGGCCGACGTGTGGCCGCGCTATCTCGTGGTCAACGGTGACGAGTCGGAACCCGGTACCTACAAGGACCGCATCCTGCTCGAGCGCGATCCGCACCAGTTGATCGAGGGCGTGTTGCTGGCCTCGTACGCCATCGGCGTCGGTCAGGCGTTCATCTACATCCGTGGCGAGATGGCTCTCGCTCAGGAGCGCATGGCCGCTGCCCTCAACGAGGCCTATGCCGCCGGCTACGTGGGCCAACGGATCTGCGGGTCCGACTTCTCGGTCGACATCGTCATGAGTTGGGGTGCTGGCGCCTACATCGTGGGGGAGGAGACCGCGCTCATCGAGTCGCTGGAGGGCAACCGCGGGATGCCGCGACTCAAGCCTCCGTTCTTCCCGGCGGCCAAGGGTCTGTACATGCAGCCGACGATCGTGAACAACGTCGAGACGCTCTCCAACCTGCCGTGGCTCATCGAGAACGGCGCCGCCGCCTACTCCGCGCTGGGGGCCGAGACCTCCCGGGGTACACGGTTGTTCACCGTGTCCGGTCATGTCCGCAACCCGGGCGTGTACGAAGTGGAATTCGGCACCACCACGTTCCGTCAGCTCATCGAGGACCATGCCGGCGGCTTGCGCGAAGGTCGCTCGCTCAAGGCGTTCATCCCCGGTGGCGCCTCGGCCCCGTGGTTCTTCGAGGAGCACCTCGATCTGCCACTCGAGAAGGTGACGGTCGATCGCGCCGGTTCCATGCTCGGTTCGGGTGCGGTCGTGGTCATGGACGACACGACCGACGTGGTGTCGGCCTGCCTGCGACTCGTTCGCTTCTTCGCCCGCGAGTCCTGCGGCAAGTGCACGCCGTGTCGCGAGGGAACCGACTGGCTGGAGAAGATCCTGCGCCGGATCGATGACGGACACGGTCGACCCACCGATCTGGAGCTGCTCATGGACGTGAGCGACAACATCTCACCCGGACTTGTGTGGCCACCCAAGCAGACGACGATCTGTCCGCTCGGTCCGTCGGCCACGGCCCCCATCGCGTCGGCCATGACCCGGTTCCGGCCCGAGTTCGAGGCGCGGATCGCCGCCGCCGAACGGAATCGGCACACGGTTCACGTCGACTTCCCCAAGGCCGCCAGCCATGCCTGATCCCGAAGTCGTCATCGACGGCGTGCCTGTGGAGATCGATGGTGTCGAGGTGGTGGCCCGCCGGGGTGAACTCCTCATCGACGCCGCCGAGCGCGCCGGTACCTACATCCCGAGGTTCTGTTACCACGAGCGCATGCGACCGGTGGGCATGTGCCGCATGTGTCTGGTCGAGGTCGACACCGGCCGCGGTCCCACTCTGCAGCCCAGTTGCATGATCGAGTGCACGCCGGGCATGAAGGTCGACACCGAGTCCGAGCTCACCAAGAAGGCGCAGGACGGTGTGCTGGAGTTCCTCCTGGCCAACCACCCCCTCGATTGCCCGGTGTGCGACAAGGGCGGCGAATGTCCACTCCAGGACCAGACCATGGCCTATGGGCCGGGGGAGTCCCGTTTCATCGAGGAGAAGCGTCACAAGGAGAAGCCGATCCCGGTCTCCGATCTGGTGCTGCTCGATCGCGAGCGCTGCATCCTGTGCGACCGGTGCACGCGATTCGCCAAGGAGGTGGCGGGCGATCCGCTCATCCACTTCGTCCAGCGCGGCAACGACACCGAGATCAACACGTTCCCCGATCAGCCGTTCGCGTCGTACTTCAGCGGCAACGTGGTGCAGATCTGCCCGGTGGGTGCGCTCACCGCTTCGACCTATCGGTTCAAGGCCCGCCCGTGGGATCTGGAGACGACCGAGTCGACCTGTCAGGGCTGTTCGGTCGGATGCCGCATCTCCATCGACTCCTCGCGTGATCAGGTGCAGCGCTTCAACGGCGTCGACATCGATCCGGTGAACTGGGGTTGGTTGTGCGATAAGGGTCGGTTCGGCAGCGGCGCCCTCTCCTCCGACGAGCGCCTGACCGAACCGCAGGTGCGTGACGGCGACGCGCTGCGTCCCGCCCGTTGGTCCGATGCACTGACGCGCGCCGCCGACGCGCTTCGCCGGGCCACCCCGGCGTCGATCGGTGTGATCGGTGGCGCTCGCCTCACCAACGAGGATGCCTACGCGTGGTCCAAGTTGTTCAAGGGCGTGCTGCGCACCGACAACGTCGACGCGCAACTCGGTGACGGTCTCGACGCCACCGCCGTGCTCGGCCTGCCCCGCGCCACCATCGACGAGGTGTGCGCGCCTGGCGGCACCGTCCTCGTGCTCGGACCCGACGTCAAGGAGGAACTGCCGGTCCTGTTCCTTCGACTGCGTCACGCCGCCGAGAACGATCGGGTCTCCCTGGTCGAGGTGGCGCCGCGGTCGTCCGGGCTCACCTCGCTGTGTCGGGCGTCGGTGCACCCGCGCCCGGGTGAGGTGGTCACCGTCGTGCAGGCGCTCGTCGGCACCGCGCCGATCGATCGTTCCATCGGTGGTGTGGAGGCCGAGCGGCTGGAGGCCGCCCGGGTCACGCTGGCCGGCGCTCGCGGTCCGCTCACCGTCGTGGTGGGTCGCGCCTCGGTGGCCGAGTCGGACGATCTCCTCCTCGCCGCCGTCTCGGCGGTGCTGTCGGCCCGTCCCGCCACCACCTTCCTTCCGGCGCTGCGGCGGGCCAACGTCCACGGCGCGCTCGACATGGGTCTGGCTCCCGGGCTGCTGCCGGGTCGGGTGGCGCTCGACGATGCCCGCGGGTGGTTCGCCTCCCGTTGGCCCGGCGTGCCCGAACAGCGTGGTCTCGATACCGCCGGCATCCTGCGGGCCGCGGCCGACGGACGTCTCGAGGTCCTCGTGCTGCTGGGCGCCGATCCGCTGGCCGACTTCCCCGATCGCGACCTCGCCGAGCGGGCTCTCGCCGGAGCCCGCACGGTGCTGTCGGTCGACACCTTCCTCAACGAGTCGAGCCGTCGGGCCCATGTGGTGCTGGCCGCCGCCGCCTTCGCCGAGAAGGCCGGGACGACCACCAACCTCGAGGGCCGGGTGAGTGTGTTGAGCCAGCGGGTCACCCCGGTGGGCACGACTCGTCCCGACTGGATGCTCGCCTCCGAACTCGGCGCCCGACTCGGCACCGACCTCGGGTACACCACCTTCACCGATGTGCTCGTCGAACTGTCGGCGGTGGCCCCTTCGCACCTCGGACTCGACGTGCGTCTGGGCGAGGGTGCGCCCGATGGTGTGCTGGTGCCGCTCGAGGTCTCCGCACCGGTCGATGGCCTCCCGGCGGAGCTGCGTCCCACGCCGATCGATGCCCCGTCCGTTGCCGCTCCGGGCGAGGATCGCCTCCGACTGGTGGCCACCCGTCGTCTCTACGACATGGGCACGCTGGTGCAGGCCGCGCCGGTGCTGCGCGACCTGGCCCCGGGTTCGGGAGTGCGACTCAATCCCTTCGATGCCGACCGACTCGGTCTCGCCGATGGCACTCGGGTCTCGGTGCAGTCGACGCGTGCGTCGCTGACGGTGACGCTGACGGTCGATCCTGGGGTGCCGATGGGCGCAGCGGCGATGATCGTGAACCAGGCCGATGGCCGGGTCAACGAACTGCTCGACGGCGCCGTGGTCACCGAGGTCATCGTCGGAGCGGCGTCATGACGACCGGGGGAGGTGCGCACAGTGTTCGGAGGTGACCCCCTTCTCGCCGGTAACGTCGATCTCGCGGTCGTGCTCATCGTGCTGGGCAAGGTCGTCGTGGTGTTCGCACTGCTGCTGATCGCCACCCAGTTGATGATCTGGTTCGAGCGCAAGGTCATCAGCGACTTCCAGAACCGCATCGGGCCCAACACGGCCGGCCCCTTCGGCATCCTCCAGACCCCGGCCGATGGCATCAAGTTCTTCTTCAAGGAGGATCTGGTGCCCGAGCGTGCCGATCGGCGCGTCTTCGTGCTGGCGCCGCTGCTGGCAGTCGTCCCCGCCTTCCTCCTGTTCAGCATCGTCCCCTTCGGCGGCGACTTCTCCAATGGCCGCGATGGTTCGGTGGAACTGTTCGGTCACACCACCTATCTGCAGTTGGCCGACCCGGCGATCGGCATCCTGTTCGCCCTGGCCATGTCATCGGTGGCGGTCTACGGCGTGATGCTGGCCGGCTGGTCCTCGGGCTCGAAGTACCCGCTCATCGGCTCGGTGCGCGCCTCGGCCCAGATGATCTCCTACGAGGCGGCGCTGGGACTCTCGGTGTGCGCAGTGGTGCTCACCTCGGGCACGCTCAGCACCCATGGCATCGTGATGTCGCAGGCCGGTTCGGGATGGGGGTTCGTCCCCGACTGGAACCTCATCGCCACGGGCTTCGTGCCCTTCGTCGTGTTCTTCCTCGCCAGCCAGGCCGAACTCAACCGGCCGCCCTTCGATCTGGTGGAGGCCGAGCAGGACCTGGTCGGCAGCTATCACACCGAGTACTCGTCGATCCGATTCGCCCTGTTCTTCGTGGCCGAGTTCATGAACTCGGTGACCATGGCCGCCCTCGTCGTGACCCTGTTCCTCGGCGGTCCGGCCGGTCCCGCCCTCATCGGACCGGGGTGGTTGTGGGGTGTCATCTGGTTCCTCGTCAAGGTGCTCGTCCTGTTGTTCGTGTTCGTGTGGATCCGCGGCACCGTGCCCCGGGTCCGCTACGACCAACTCATGGATCTCGGGTGGACGGTGCTCATCCCGCTGTCGCTGGGCTGGTTACTGCTCCTGGCCACGTTCTGGGTGGCCCGTGATCAGGGCTGGAACGGGTTCGTCACCATCGCCATCGGTGGTGCCATCGGTCTGGTGGGCTACCTGCTGCTCAAGGCCGCCGTCGCCACCTCGCGGGCCCGACGTCTGGAAGGGGTGGTCGACTGATGGGGTACCTGGGTGGATTCCTCGTCTCGTTGCGTCAGGTCGGCCGCAAGCGCCGCGTCACCACGCAGTACCCGGCGGAGAAGGCGCCGAAGCCGGCCCGGGTGCACGGTCGTCACGTCCTCAACCGCTACGAGGACGGCATGGAGAAGTGCATCGGTTGCGAACTGTGCGCCGGTGTGTGTCCGGCCCGTTGCATCTTCGTGCGCGGCGCCGACAACCCCGTCGACGAGCCGGTGTCACCGGGGGAGCGGTTCGGGTTCGTCTACGAGATCAACTACCTGCGCTGCATCCACTGCGATCTCTGTGTCGAGGCCTGTCCCACCCAGGCCATCACCGAGTCGAAGATGTTCGAGTTCTCGTTCACCAACCGCGAGGACGCCATCTACACGAAGGCCGAACTCGTCGTCGACGATGACGGTCGGCCGCGTCAGCAACCTTGGGAGGACTGGCGCGAGGGTGAGGACCTCCTCACCTCGGCGTGGATGCGGGCCACCTCACCATCGGGGTCGGCCGCCTACGAGGGCGTCGTCGGTTGGAACGGCGAACTGGGCTATGGAGTGCGGGCCCCCGAGGCCGACCAGGAGCGCAAGGACGCGGTGAGCACCCCTCCCACCATGATCGACGAGCATGACGACCACGGTCATGACGGCGACGACGAGCACGGTCACGGAGCGCACTGAGGATGGAGACCGCAGTATTCATCGTCTGCGCTCTCGTGGTGCTGGCCGGTGGCCTCGGTGTCGTCGCCTCGCGCAACCCCGTGCATGCGGCGCTGAGCCTGGTGGCCACGTTGTTCGGCGTCGCCGTGCTCTTCCTCAACAT
This sequence comes from Acidimicrobiia bacterium, assembly GCA_046093735.1. Taxonomy (GTDB): domain Bacteria; phylum Actinomycetota; class Acidimicrobiia; order Acidimicrobiales; family Acidimicrobilacustridaceae; genus Acidimicrobilacustris. Next base: position 17,804 of record JBJTGD010000307.1, read on the forward strand.
GGGCGCCCAGTTCCTGGCCGTCGTGCAGGTGATCGTCTACACGGGTGCCATCGTCGTGCTGATCCTCTTCGTCATGATGTTGCTCGGTGTCGACACCTCCGACGATCTGGAGACCGAGCCGATCGTGGGTCAACGAGTGCTGGCCGGACTGGTCGGCCTGCTCTTCCTCGGCGGCATCCTCCTCGTCATCATCGTGGGGCGCGAGTCGATCATCACGGGGGCCGAGTCCACGTCCGACGCCATCTCCGCGGCATCCAACAACATCGCCCAGATCGGCCGTCAACTGTTCACCAATTGGGTCTTCGCGCTGGAGATCACCGCGGCGCTGCTCACCATCGCCGTGGTCGGCGCCGTGGCGCTGGCCCGTCGTCCCACCGACGTCGAGGCCATCCCCGAACCCGAGTCCATGACGGACATGGGTGACCAACCGCTCACGGCGGTGCCCGAGGAGGCCGGTCACTGATGGGTTCGGATCTGTCGGTCGCGTACTTGATGCTGTCGGCCATCCTCTTCGCCATCGGCGCCGTCGGACTGCTCATCCGTCGCAACCCCCTGGTGATGATCATGTGCCTCGAGCTCATGCTCAACGCCGTGAACATCTCGTTCGTGGCCTTCGCCAGTGCGCTGGACGACATCGCTGGCCAGGTGATCGTGCTGTTCGTGCTGGTCATCGCCGCCGCCGAGGTCGTGGTGGGTCTGGGGCTCGTGGTCGCCGTGGCCCGTCGACGCCCGGGCTTCACGGCCGATGACGTGAAGGTCCTGAGGGGGTAGGTCGTGGTCGAACTCGTCTGGCTCATCCCCGCGCTCCCGCTGGCCGGATTCCTGCTGCTGCTGTTCTTCGGCAAGCGCATCGGCGAGCCGCGCGCCGGATGGATCGGCACCTCCACGGTGGCCCTCTCCTTCGTCGTCGCCGTCATCACGTTCATCGGGTTGTGGAACGAGCCCGAGCACACGTACGAACTGCAACTGTTCGACTGGATCCCGGCCGGGAAGCTCCAGGTCGGTGTCGGCTTCCTCCTCGATCCGCTGTCGATGGCGATGATCCTGTTCATCACCGGCATCAGCGCGCTGATCCACCTCTACTCGATCGGCTACATGCACGGTGACGAACGGTTCGCCCGCTTCTTCACCTACCTCAACCTGTTCGTCGCCTCCATGGCGGTGCTGGTGCTCGGGGACAACCTCGTGCTCACCTTCCTCGGGTGGGAGGGCGTGGGCACCTGCTCCTACTTCCTCATCTCGTTCTGGGTCCAGAAGGACGCCAACGCCTCGGCCGGCAAGAAGGCCTTCATCACCAACCGCGTCGGTGACTGGGGCTTCATGATCGGGATCTTCCTGACCTTCCTCGTGTTCGGCACCGTGACCTACAGCGAGTTCCTCCCGCTGGCCCCCGGCCTGGCCGCGTCCACGGCCACCTTCATCGGTCTCATGATCCTCGTGGGTGCCGTGGGCAAGTCGGCGCAGATCCCGCTCTACATCTGGTTGCCCGACGCCATGGCCGGTCCGACACCGGTCTCGGCCCTCATCCACGCGGCGACCATGGTCACGGCCGGTGTGTACGTGCTCATCCGCATCAATCCGATCCTGGCGGCGTCGTACTCGTGGTTGCCCATGACCATCGCCATCATCGGAGCGGCCACTGCCTTCCTGGCGGCCACCATCGCCATGGCCCAGAACGACATCAAGAAGGTGTTGGCCTATTCGACGATCAGCCAGATCGGCTACATGTTCCTGGCGGTGGGTGTGGCCGGCTACGCCGCTGGCCTGTTCCACATGATCACCCACGCGGCGTTCAAGGCCTGCCTGTTCCTCGGCGCCGGTTCGGTCATCCACGGCATGCACGGCGAACAGGACATGCGACGCATGGGTGGTCTGCGCAAGTGGATGCCCGTCACCGCCATCACCTTCCTGGTGTCGTGGTTGGCCATCGCCGGTGTCGTCCCCTTCTCCGGCTTCTGGTCGAAGGACGACGTGCTGTCCTACGCCCTGCACAAGAACGTGCTGCTCTACATCGTCGGTCTGCTCACCGCAGCGATGACCGCCTTCTACATGAGCCGATTGGTGTTCAAGGTCTTCTTCGGTCCGGCGCGCTGGGGTGACACTCCCGAGTCGGCTGCCGCCTTCGCCGAGGTCGGAGCGTCCACTCATGGTCATGGCGACGACCATGGCGACGGTCATGGCGACGAGCACGCGGCCGACGGCGCCACCGGCGGATCCGATCCGTTGGGTGGCGACTTCCACCCGCACGAGTCACCGCCGAGCATGACCATCCCGTTGATCGTCCTCGGGTTCCTCGCCGCCGTGCTCGGGGTGCTCAACCTCCCGTTCACCGACCAGCTGCAGTTCCTGGGGCGGTGGCTGGAGCCGGTGGTGGGGGCCAACGAGGCCCACTTCGACCTGTCGGCCGGCAAGCTGACCTTCGAACTCGTCCTGTCGACGGTGGTGGCGGTGGGCAGCATCGTCGTCGCCTACTTCACCTACCTGCGGCCCCGCCTCAAGGCTCGGTGGTTCGAGCCGCGCCTGTTCGCCGAGGGTTGGTACTACGACAAGGGCATCACGGCGTTCGTGGGTGGACTCGGTCGACGCGGTTTCGATGCCATCGCCACCTTCGACCGCGTGGTGATCGACGGTGCGGTGAACGGCGTGGCCCGCGCCACCCGAGGGGGCGCAGCCCGCCTGCGCACCATCGAGAGCGGCTACGTCCGCTGGTACGCCGTGTTGATCGGTGTGGGCGCTGCGCTGATGGTGGCCTTCGTGCTGACGCAGGTGTCGTTCTGATGGCCGCCGTGTTCGCCGCCGAATCGGCCGGAACCTTCCCCGTCCTGCCCGCGCTGGTGTTCGTGCCCATGGTGGGTGCGGCCCTCATCGCCATCCTGCCCCGCACCCGTCCCGACCTCGCCCGACTGGTGGCCATCCTCTCCAGCCTGATCGCCGGCGCGCTGAGCATCGCCGTTCTGGTGCAGTTCGACGTGGGTGATCCGGGGTACCAGTTCACCGTGACTCAGGACTGGGTGTCGGCCTTCGACATCAAGTTCTTCCTCGGCGTCGACGGCATCTCGCTGTTCCTCGTGGTGCTGACCGGCGTGATCTTCCCGATCGCCCTGTTCGCGGCCAAGCCCGAGAAGGACCCCAAGGGGTACTACGCGTGGCTCACGTTGCTGATGGCCGGGTGCATGGGCGCCTTCCTCGCCCTCGACACCTTCCTCTTCTTCCTGATGTTCGAGGTGACGCTCGTCCCGCTCTACTTCCTCATCGCCAAGTGGGGTCATGGTCGGCGTGTCTATGCGGCCACGAAGTTCCTGCTCTTCACGGCGCTCGGCTCGGCCTTCATGCTGGTGTCGATCGTGGCGCTGGCCGTATTGGCCAAGGCCGGTGACGGGGGAACGGTCTCGTTCGACTTCCTCAAGATCATCTCCTCGAACAACCTCGCCGAGAGCACGGCCCGCTGGTTGTTCCTCGGGTTCGCCATCGCCTTCGCCGTGAAGGTGCCGGCCTTCCCGTTCCACACCTGGTTGCCCGACGCCCACACCGAGGCGCCGACCGCCGGCTCGATCGATCTGGCCGGCATCCTCCTCAAGCTCGGCACCTACGGGTTCCTGCGCTTCGGGCTCGAACTGTTCCCCGAGGCCACGGTGTGGTTCGCACCGGTGATGTTGACCATCGCCGCCATCGGCATCATCTACGGGGCGATCGTGGCGGCGATGCAACGTAACCTGAAGCGGCTGGTGGCCTACTCCTCGGTCTCGCACATGGGCTTCGCCCTGCTCGGTCTTTTCGCTCTCAACACCGAGGGCATCCAGGGCTCGGTACTGGTGATGGTGAACCACGGCATCACCACCGGTCTGCTGTTCATCCTCCTCGGCTACCTCTACACGCGGCGTCACACCTACGAGATCGCCGCCCTGCGCGGCATCGCCACGGCGGCGCCGGTGTTCGCCGGGGTGTTCACCTTGGCCATGTTGGCCTCGATCGGCGTGCCGGGTCTCAACGGGTTCGTCGGCGAGTTCCTCGCCCTCCTCGGAACCTTCATCGCCCATCGCTGGTGGGCGGTGGTGGCGGCGGCCGGCGTCATCTTCGCCGCCCTCTACCTGCTGTGGGCCTACCAGCGCGTGTTCCAGGGCGAACCCGATGAGATCAACGCGGCTGTTCCCGATCTCACGTGGGCCGAGCGTCTGCCCATCATCCCGCTCATCGCGCTCATCGTGTTCCTCGGCGTGTACCCGAAGCCCGTTCTCGAGCGTGTGGAGCCCTCGGTGCGGCGCATCGTCGATCGCATGGATCTCCAGGTCGAGCGGTACCGCGAACCCGTCACCCAGGGCGGGTCGCTGCTCCGCACGATCGACGCCGGTGAGAAGTCCCTCGCGTCGCACGGAGGGGGGAACTGATGCCGATCGACGACACCCTCTCCCGTTCCGTAGCCGGCGCCGATGCCGCGCTGCGCCTGGCCGGGCCCTCCATCGAATGGACGGCGCTGCTGCCGCTGTTGTTCCTCCTCGTCGGTGGCCTGCTGATGCTCACCGTGTCGTCGTTCCTGCGCCCGCGCGTCGCTCGTCACTTCTATCCGTGGGCCACGTTCGCGCTGGCCGTGGCCGCCGCCGTGGCGGCGGTCCCCGTGTGGGCCCGGGTGCAGGGATGGAACGCCATCATGTGGATCGGCGTCGACCATGCCCAGGTCGGACCGTTCTCCACCGTCGCCGGTGCCGTAGGCGTCGACGGCTTCGGCCTGTTCATCACCATGGTGCTGTGCGTGGGCGTCGCCCTCGCCGCCCTCATCGCCCCGTCCTACCTGCGGGCCCAGCAGATGGAGGGCCCGTCGTTCTACGTGCTCGTGCTCCTGTCCGCCTCCGGTGGCGTCATGATGGCGATGGCCAACGACCTCATCGTGCTGTTCATCGGAGTGGAGACGCTGTCGATCGCCGTCTACGTGCTGGCGGGCATGAACCTGCGACGGGCCCAGTCGCAGGAGGCGGGCCTCAAGTACTTCATCCTCGGTGGTTTCGCCTCGGCCTTCCTCCTCTACGGCATCGCCATGCTCTACGGCGCCACCGGATCGACCAACTTCATCGCCATCAAGGACTTCATGTCGGCGGTCGTGCCCGAGCACAACGGACTGCTGCTGATCGGTCTGGTGCTGGTGCTCCTCGGCCTCGCCTTCAAGATCGGGGCGGTGCCGTTCCACACCTGGAGCCCCGATGTCTACGACGGCTCTCCGTCTCCGTCGGTGGTGTGGATGTCGGCGGGCGTGAAGGTGGCCGCCGCCGCCGGCCTGGTGCGCGTGTTCATGGAGGTGTTCTCCAACTACGCGTCGACGTGGAAGCCGATCGTCTACGCCATCGCCATCCTGTCGATGGTGCTCGGGGCGGCGCTGGCCATCGTGCAGAGCAACGTCAAGCGGATGCTGGCGTACTCGTCCATCTCGCACGCCGGCTTCATCCTGATGGCCATCGAGTCGAACACGACCTACGGCGTGGCCGCCGTCCTTTTCTACGTCGCCGTGTACACCTTCATGGTGGCCGGCTCGTTCGGGGTGGTGTCGCTGGTGGGTCGGGGGACCGAACTCACCGAACTGCGCGACTACCGGGGCCTGTCCCGGCGCAGTCCCTTCCTGGCCGTGGTGTTCCTCGTCCTGCTGCTGGGTCAGGCCGGGATCCCCTTCACCGCCGGGTTCTTCGCCAAGTTCTATGCCGTCACCGCGGCCGCCGATGGCCATGCACTGCCCCTGGCCATCATCGGCATGGTGTCGGCCGTGATCTCGATCTTCCTCTACCTGCGGATCATCGTGGCCATGTTCGTCGGTGGCGACGATGGCGACGACGGCCCCGAGGTGCCGCAACGGGACCGGATCCGGGTGCCGGTCCCAGCCGGGATCGCCCTTGCCGTGTGCGCCTTCGTCACCATCGGTCTGGGTCTGTTCCCCGACGTGCTCGTCACGCCGTCCCGGGCCGGCACGCCGGCGGTCGTCGCGCTCGACACTCCGGCGGTGGCGACCTCGGCGGCGAGCACCGTCCCCGGCCGGTGAGCGGGCGGTCCGGTGGACGTCACAGGATTTCCCGGCCCGTTCGGTCCGACTGTTAGGGTCGGCGCCCGATGACCGAGTACTCCGATTTCGTCAGGCAGTACCTGACGGTCGCGATCTTCGCGGGCGTCGGCTTCGGCCTCGGCGCCGGGCTCCTGGCCCTCGGTGGGATCCTCCGACCCAAGCGCCCCCAGGAGCAGAAGTACCTCGTCTACGAGTCGGGCGTCGATCCGGTGGGCACCGGATGGTCGCAGAGTCAGATCCGGTACTACGTCTACGCGCTCCTCTTCGTGATGTTCGACGTGGAGGCCGTGTTCATCTTCCCGTGGGCCACCCAGCTCGAGGTCTACGGGGTGTTCGGTCTCGTGGAGATGCTGATCTTCGTGGCGATCCTCGCCGTGGGACTCCTCTACGCCTGGCGCAAGAAGGTGCTGACATGGGCCTCGTAGAGAAGGGGAAGCTGCCCAAGCCGTTGGCCAAGCTCCTCAACGTCAGTCGGAAGTACTCGATCTGGGCCTACCAATGGGGCCTGGCCTGCTGCGCCATCGAGATGGGTGCGGCGTTCGCCTCGCCGCGCTACGACGTCATGCGTCTCGGCGTCATCCCCTTCCCGGCCAGTCCTCGCCAGGCCGATCTCGTGGTGATCGCCGGCACGGTGACCGACAAGCTGGCGCCGGCCGTCGTGCGTCTCTACGAGCAGATGCCCGACCCGAAGTACGTGATCTCCATGGGTTCGTGTGCCAACTGCGGTGGCCCCTACTGGGACAGTTACTCGGTGACCAAGGGCGTCGATCAACTCATTCCCGTCGACGTGTACGTCCCGGGTTGCCCGCCGCGGCCCGAGGCCCTGCTGGAGGGAATCATCCTGTTGCAGGAGCGCATCGCCCACGAGGACATGTCGCAGCGCTGGAAGGGTGAGGCCAGTGTCGTCGGCTGAGACGGAGACGGCCGAGATCGAGGTCGCCGCCGACGAGGTTCGTGAGGCGGTCCTCGCCGAGTTGAAAGCGCGCCTCGGCGACGGGGTGGTCGACTCGCACATCCGCGCCGGCGACGACCTGTGGGTGCGGGTGCACCGTGACCACTGGCTCGATACGGCACAGGCCGCTCGGGCCATGGGGTATCGCTTCTTCGACTTCATCTCGGCCATCGACTGGTTGCCGTCGCCCTTCGGCCGCGACATGGACGCGCAGGAGGATCTGGTCGTCGATCCCCCCGCACCCAAGGAGCCGGTGCCCATGACCACGGGCTACGCCGGCGGGGACACCCGCTTCCAGGTCCTGGCCCGGCTGTACTCGGTGACCCACGGGATGGGCATCACGTTCAAGGCCGACCTCCCCGATGACGATCTCTCCATCGCCACGTGGTCGGCGGTGTTCGCCGGAGCCAACTGGCACGAGCGCGAGGCACGCGAGATGTTCGGCATCACCTTCGTCGGCCATCCCAACCCGATCAACATGTACCTGCCCACCGACTTCGTGGGTCACCCGTTGCGCAAGGACTTCCCGTTGCTGTCGCGCCGAGTGCGTCCATGGCCCGGGATCGTCGATGTCGAGCCGCTCCCCGGTGGGGCGGCCGAAGAGGAGGAGGAGGAGTCGTGACCGCCGTCTCCGATCCGCAGTCGGTGTCGGCGCTCGCCGCCGAGGCCACCGACAACCGCGTCAACCTCGACTTCGAGACCGAGGGCATGACCCTCAACATGGGTCCACAGCATCCGGCCACGCACGGCACGTTGCGCATCATCGCCAAGCTCGACGGTGAGCAGGTCATCTCGGCGGAACCGGTGTGCGGCTACATGCATCGCGGCTACGAGAAGCTCACCGAGGTACGTACCTACCCGCAGATCAACGCGCTCATCAATCGCATCGACTGGCTGGGCAGCTTCGCCAACGAGGTTCCGTTCATCCTCGACGCCGAGAAGTTGATGGGGGTCGAGGCCCCGCCTCGGGCCCAGTGGATCCGCACGATCCTGTTCGAGATGTCGCGCATCGCCAACATCTCACTGTTCCTCGGTGACTTCGGGCTGCAACTGGGCGGTATGACCGCCGGGTTCTACGCCTTCCGTGATCGCGAGTGGGTGCTCAACCAGATCG
>JBJTGD010000308.1:0-3348 GCA_046093735.1 Acidimicrobiia bacterium
CATCGACGCCTCGCCACCGAGCTCGACCTTTTGAGCTTCCCCTCCGAACTCGGCGGGGGACTGGCGGTGTGGCATCCGAACGGTGCCATAGGGGATCTCCCACACCACCCGACCCCGGTCGTCGACCACGAAGGTCGTACCGGTGTGGGCCACGCCGTACGTCGTGGCTCCCGGCTCATGGGGATCGATCTGCCATTGCACGCCGAACTCGGAGGTCACACCGGTGAGTTGAGCGGTGTCCACCGCGCGCAGCGAGTGCGTCGTGGTCGTCGGGAAGTAGTACGACAGGTACTCGTTGAGTCGATCGCCGGTGTCGCGCTCGATGTCGACCGAGACGAAGGCCACCTCGATCCGATCGGCCGAAGCTGCGGGAAGTTCGGTGATCCCGGCCGCGGTGTCGGCCATGGTCAGTGGACAGATGTCGGGGCAGGAGAGGAAACCGAAGTAGACGACCAGCAGTCCACCGGGCGCGGCGCGCAGTGGGAACGGCACTCCGGCCGCATCGGTCGAGTGATCGGGCAACGCGCGCTTCCCCACTTCACGCGTCGGAGACGGTGCGTAGCCGACGACCTGCCCATCTCCGCCACGGTCAGCCGATGAACTCCCGGAACACGCCATCACCATCGACACCGATGCCAGCAGGAGCACGGACAGCGCCGGCAGCACCAACCGGCTCCTCATGACGGGGGCCATGCGGCACGCACCTTCTTCCATGTCTCATCGAGCGGTTCGGGCAGCACCCGGGTGGTGGCCACTGCCGTCATGAAGTTGCTGTCGGCATCCCAACGCGGCAGCACGTGGGCGTGCAGGTGATCGGGCACGCCCGCCCCGGCGGCGCGCCCCAGGTTGAGACCGACGTTCACACCGTCGCACCGATAGGCGCGTCGACGGGCGACCACGGCGTCACGCTGGAGACGCGACAACTCCACGAGTTCCTCGTCGGTCAACGACTCGAAGTCGGCCACGGCCCGGTTGGGCAGCACCAGCAGATGACCACTGGTGTACGGGTAGGCATTGAGCAGGACCGAGCAGTGCCGACCCCGATGGACGATCATCCCCTCGGCATCGTCGAGACGGAGGATCCGCTCGAACAACGAGCCCGTCTCGTCCGGCGCCAACGCCGAATCGTCCTCGTTGACCGCTGTGATGTACGAGTGACGCCAGCCGGCCCAGAGGTGATCGAGCGCCGGTCGATCGGTCATGGAGCGTGCGAGGCCACATCGCCGGCCAGGCGTTCCACGAAGGCCTCGAACGAGACGTTGCGCTCGACCTCGCCGCCGCGCGGATTCACCCCGACGGTTCCGTGGGCCACATCGTCATCGCCCACCACCAGCACATAGGGCAACTTCTCCAACTTGGCCTTCCGGATGCGTCCTCCGAGCGGCTCGTCGGCCACGACCATGTCGGCCCGGTAGCCCCGCGCCCGGAGGCTGGCCACCAGCAGGCGGGCGTGGGCATCGTGATCGTCACGCACCGGGAGGATCCGCACCTGCACCGGAGCCAACCACGCAGGGAACGCGCCGGCGTAGTGCTCGAGCAGCACTCCGAAGAATCGCTCGATCGAGCCGAACAGCGCACGGTGCAACATGATGGGGCGACGTCGGGAGCCGTCGGCGGCCACGTATTCCAGATCGAATCGCTCGGGGTGGTTGAAGTCGCACTGGATGGTGCTCAACTGCCATGTCCGGCCGATGGCATCGCGCACGTCGATGTCGATCTTCGGACCGTAGAAGGCGGCGTCACCCTCCTTGATCGCGTACGGCAGTCCGTACTTGTCCAGCGCGGCACGCAATGCGTCGGTGGCCTTCTCCCAGATCTCGTCACTGCCCACGTACTTCTCGGGATCCTTGGTGCTCAGGTTGGCCGTGAACTCGTGGAAGCCGAAGGCCTGGAGCACGCTCATGATGAAGTCGAGCAACGAGGCGATCTCATCGGCCAGTTGCTCCTCGGTGCAGTAGATGTGGCTGTCATCCTGCGTGAAGCCGCGGATGCGCATCAGCCCGTGCAGCGTTCCTGCCCGCTCATAGCGATAGACCGTGCCGAGCTCGAACAACCGGAGTGGCAGTTCGCGGTAACTGCGCAGGCTGCTCCGGTAGATCAGGCAGTGCATTGGACAGTTCATCGGCTTCGGGTAGTACGAGCCGTTGTCCATCTCCATGGGCGGGTACATCCCGTCCTTGTAGAACCCGAGATGCCCGGAGGTCTCGAACAGGTTGGCGTTGGCCAGATGAGGGGTGACCACGAACTGGTACCCACCGCGCTCATGACGATCGCGGCTGTAGTCCTCCATCAACTTGCGCACGATGGCACCGTTCGGATGCCACACCGCCAGTCCCCCGCCGAGTTCGGAGGGGAAGCTCAAAAGGTCGAGCTCGGTGGCGAGGCGTCGATGGTCGCGCTTCTCGGCCTCCTCGAGGCGATGGAGGTAGGCGTCGAGTTCCTTCTTCGAGGCCCAGGCCGTGCCGTAGATGCGCTGGAGCATCGGATTGCGTTCGTCACCGCGCCAATAGGCCCCGGCCACCCGTAGCAACTTGAAGTGCCCGAGCCGACCGGTGTGAGGCACGTGCGGCCCGCGGCACAGGTCGATGAACCGGGGCGGGTTCTCATAGGTGCGCACGAGACCGGTCTCGGTGGCCGACATCGGATCCTCGGCGGCGCCGCGGATGATCTCGCACTTGTACTTGTGGCCGGCGAACAGCTGCAGCGCATCCGACTCCGCGATCTCATTGCGGATGAAGGGCTGACCCTCGGCGATGATCTCGCGCATCCGGGCGTCGACCCGTTCGAGGTCGGCCGGCGTGAACGTGCCGCCGTCAGGGAGCTCGAAGTCGTAGTAGAAGCCGTTCTCCACGGGCGGACCGATGGCGAAGGTGGCCCCGGGGAAGAGATCCAGCACCGCCTGGGCCAACACGTGGGCCGTGGAATGCCGGATCGTGTACAGCCCCCGCTCGTCGCTCTCGGTGATGATGGCCACCGAGTCGCCGTCGGCCAGGGGCCAGACGAGGTCCCGCTCCACGCCGTTGACCGCACCGATGACGGCAGCCTTGGCCAGACGGCTGCCGATCTGCTCGGCCAGTCCGGCCACGGTGGTGCCCTCGTCGACCTCACGGGTCGAGCCGTCGGGAAGGGACACCGTGAACGTGGACATGGACGACGATGGTACCTGAGCCCCCCGGTACCCCTTCCGCGGAGTTCAGCGAATCGGATCGCCGACGAGGAAGACGCCGAGGAGCGCGGCGGCCGAAGCCACACCCTCACCCCGAGCCGCTGCGGCATCGCTCGAGGCGACGGCGCCGGGGGTGTCGAGATCATCATCGAGACGGGAGCGCACCGCATCGAGCGCGGCGA
>JBJTGD010000309.1:0-5537 GCA_046093735.1 Acidimicrobiia bacterium
GTGCAGTCCGGTCAGGTCGAACAGGGTGGCTCGACCATCACCCAGCAGCTGGTGAAGAAGGCGCTGCTCAGCGACGATCGGGTGCTCGATCGCAAGACCCGTGAGGCGGCGCTGGCCATCCGTCTCGAAGGACAGATCTCCAAGGACGAGATCCTCGAGCTCTACCTCAACACTGTGTATTTCGGGAACGGCGCCTACGGCGTCAAGGCGGCGGCCGAGACCTACTGGGGCAAGTCGCCGGCCGACCTGACCTGGGTGGACAGCGCGTTGCTCGCTTCGTTGATCTCCAACCCGGTGGGCAACGATCCACTGTTGCGTCCGCAGAAGGCCAAGGCCGAGCGCAAGTTGGCGCTCGAGCGGATGGTGGACAACGGGGTCATCACCCGGGCGCAGGCCACCGAGTTCGATGCGCTGCCACTGCCCAGCGGCAAGTGCGTCGGTGGAGGCCCGAAGCCCGCCGAGTGTGGAACCGTCGAGCAACCTCCGCCCGACAGTTACTTCGTGGAGGCGGTCAAGGAACAGTTGCTGGCCGACCCCCGCATCGGTGGCACCTATCAGGAGCGCTACGCCCAGGTGTTCGGCGGCGGTCTGCGCATCTACACGACCCTCGACCCGGCGGCGCAGGCGGCGGCACAGCGGGCCCACGACACGACGTTCCCCGACAACGTGCGTCGCGAGGCCGATGCCAAGGGCATCACCACGGCGATGGTGGCGGTCGACAACGCCTCCGGTGCGGTGCGGGCCGTGGTCGGCGGACCGGGGTTCGACGAGTTCAAGTACGACATCGCCACTCACGAGCCCGGGCGGCAGACCGGATCGACGTTCAAGACCTTCGTGCTGCTCACCGCGTTGGAACAGGGTGTGTTGCCCGAGGACACCGTGGGTGGCGGCGGGTCGTGGCCCAACCGGGGCAGCACGCCCGATCCCTACGAGATCGACGGTGGGGGCGGCACCCTGATGGGTGTCACTGCATCGTCGTCGAACGGCGCGTTCGTGCGCCTCGGTCAGACCGTGGGTCTGGCCAACGTCGTCGATCTGGCCCAGCGCCTGGGTGTGTCGAGCAACTTCGATCCGGGAGCCAAGGCCATGCCGCTCGGTGTGTTCGATGTGACCCCGTTGGAGATGGCGTCGGGCTACTCGGTCATCCCCAACGGTGGCGTGCACAACCCGCCGTACTACATCGACCGGGTCGAGGACCGCACCGGTCGGGTCCTCATGGAGCACACGCCGGATCCGGCTCGCGGAGTGAGTTGGCAGACCGCGTGTCTGGCCACCGAGATCCTGGCCAACAACGTGCGCTCCGGTACTGGCACCAACGCGCAGTTGCGGGGTCAGTCGGCGGCGGGCAAGACCGGAACCACCGAGAGCAACTCGAACACGTGGTTCGTGGGCTTCACGCCGCAATTGACGACTGCGGTGTGTGGATGGGCATCCCCTCCAAGGGCACCGAACCGATGGGCAACCTCGGAGGCCGCGAGCAGTTCGGTGGCTTGTGGCCCGCCACCATCTGGCGCAACTTCAATCAGGCGTACATCGACGCCACCAATCAGCGGCGGGCCGAGTGGCCGGACTGTGGACCGGCGCCGAGGGCACCGAGACCGGCGACCGGTGCGGCCGATCCCTACGGAGTGCTCAACGGGGCCACCGAACCGGTGGTCGATCCCGCGACGGTGGCGTCGTCGACCACGACGACGACCCGCCGGACCACGACGACGACCACACGGCCGTCGACCACCTCCACCCGCAGGGGTTCGAGCACCACGACCACCACGGGGTCGACGACGACGACGGTCGAACCTCCGACCACACCGGTCAACTAGCGAGCGGACGGTCGGGGTCATCGGCGCAGGCGGCGGATGCGACAGGGTGCGGGCGGTCGGGGGAGACTTGCAGTGTGAGTGATCTCGAACGGCTGCTGGACTTGCAGGAGAACGACACCGCCACCGATCGGGCCCGTCATCGTCGGGCCACCCTGCCCGAGTTGGCCGCCATCGCCGAACTCGACGCCACCGAGTCCTCTCTGCGGGCGGCGATCGCCAGGCCGACCGAAGAGCGTGCGGTGCTGTCCCGCGAACAGAAGCGCCTGGAGGACGAGGTGGCCACCCTCACCGCCAAGATCGCCAAGGTCTCCCACCGCCTCTACGACGAGGGTCTGACGTCGCCGAAGGAGGCCCAGGACCTGCAGGCCGAACTCGACTCGTTGCAGCGTCACCAGCGCACGCTCGAGGACCAGATCCTCGAAGTGATGGAACAGATCGAACCGCTCGATGCGCAGATCACCGAGGCCGACGATCGACTGTCGGCCATCGCCGCTGACCGCGACGCCCAGCGCGCCTCGCTGGCCGAGGCGCAGGGCGCGATCGACGCCGAGATCGAAGGCCTGGTCGGAGCCCGCAACGCGTTGGTGTCGCCCATCCCGGCCGGACTGCTCGACGAGTACGAGCGGATCCGCGCCAGTTCAGGTGGCGTCGGCGTCGCTCGACTGTCGGGGCCGACGTGCACGGGATGTCACCTGTCATTGGCCGCCGCGGAGGTCGATGCGATCCGTCGGGCCCCGGCCGATGTGTACAACCACTGCCCCGACTGCGGACGGTTGCTCGTCCCGTGATTTTCTGGTTCGCCGGTGTCACCTTCGTGTTCGTGTGGTGGGTGTTCCGCAGCCCCGCCCTCGACTACCGACTGGTGATGCTCGGCGCGATCTTGCCGGTGGGTGAGTTCGTGTTCGGAGGTCCGAGGGTCCTTCATTCATTGCTGGCCCCGGTGGCATTGCTGGCCGTGCTGATGCTGGCCACCCAGAAGCGTCGATTGGTGCGCCGTCGGTGGATCGGTCTGCCCATCGGCATGCTGGTGCATCTGGTGCTCGACGGGATCTGGACGCGACCCGAGGTGTTCTGGTGGCCGTTCACCGGTCTCGACGTCCCGTCCGGTCAGTTGCCGGAAGTGGAGAACCCATTGGGGCTGACCCTGCTGTTCGAGGCGATCGGCATCGGCTGTCTGGTGTGGGCGTGGCGGGCGTTCGGGATGTCGGACCGCACCGTGCGCGACAAGTTCCTGCGCACCGGGCAGTTGTCGCGCACCGTCCTGCAACCGCCGAGCTGCTGAGGTCGCATCGTGCTCGTCATCGTTCGTCATGGTCGCACCGATCACAATGCCGCCGGCCTGCTGCTCGGTCGACTCGATCCACCTCTTGATCCTCTCGGGCGTGAGCAGGCCGTCGCTCTGGCTGCGGCGATCGGTCCGGTCGATCGCGTGATCGCCAGTCCGCTGCAACGCGCCACCGAGACGGCGGCAGCCTTCGGTCGACCGATCGAGATCGACGAACGGTGGATCGAGGTCGACTACGGCGCCTATGACGGCATGCCCCTCGGCGAGGTGCCGGCCGAGGCGTGGGCCGCGTGGCGGCGCGACCCGGAGTTCGCTCCTCCCGGCGGTGAGTCGCTGCGCGGATTGGGGGTGCGGGTGGCGTCGGCGCTGGACGATCTGATGGCGAGCGACGCACCTGAGACCACCACCGTGATCGTCACCCATGTGTCGCCGATCAAGGCTGCGGTCTCGTGGGCGCTGGGCGGTGACGAGCTGACCACGTGGCGACTGTGGGTGGCGCCGGCTTCCATCACCCGTATCGCCACGACGGCGCGTGGAGCCGTGGTGCACACGTTCAACGAGATCGCCCATCTCACCACCGCCGACCTGCTCGATCGCTGAGATCGCCGTGGCTGGTGGCGTTCCGAGGCGACGATGAACAGCGCGAGGGTGACCGGGGCGATGGTGTCTCGTCTAGCGGGGATGGCCCGTCGGGTGATGGCCATCGCGGCGGTGCTGGCGGCCGCGTCGTTGTTGGCGCTCGGGTGCGGCGGGGAAGCGGACGGCGGCGCGCCGACCACTGCGGCGGTGCTGGAGTCGTCGACCACCTCCACGACCGCGCCGCCCACCACCACGACGACGCGCCCTCTGGCTCCCGATGCCTTCGATGGTGCCGATGCATCGTTCGTCGACCGGATTCGTAGCGCCGGACTGTCGGGGGGTGTGCTGCGCGTGGTCGATTCCGACGGTGGCGTGCTGCACGACCGCTCAGTGGGCTCGGTGAACGGTTCGACCCCGCTGTCGGTGGCGTCGTCGACCAAGTGGTTGACCGCCGCCACGTTGATGACGCTGGTCGACGACGGACTGATCGGACTCGATGACGACATCGCCCGCTGGTTGCCCGAGTTCGCCGACGCCCGACCGGTGCTGACCGCCCGTCAGTTGCTCACACACACCTCGGGGGTGCGTGACCATCCCTGTCAGAGCAACGGCAGCGCGCTGGCCGGTTGCGTGCGGGCCATCGCCGGATCGGCTCGTCAGTTCCCGGCCGGCAGCGCGTTCTCCTACGGCAACTCGTCGTTCCTCGTCGTCGGTCGACTGATCGAGGTGGTGGCCGGTATCGACTTCGCCACCGCGGTCACCGAGCGAGTGACCGGTCCGCTGGGCATGACGGCGACGACGTGGCCCGGTGCGCCGAATGCGGCCAACCCGGCCTTCGGTGTGCGGGTGACGGTGGATGACTACGGGAAGTTCCTCGACATGATCCTGCACGAGGGCACCGTCGGTGGGGTGCCGGTGCTGACGAAGGCTTCGGTGTGGGAGATGATCGGCAACCAGGTCGGCGACTACGACGTGTCCCGCGACTTCTCGGTGGGGATCACCAAGATCCCGCGCTACGGACTCGGGTGCTGGCCGGACACGCTCAATGTCTTCACCGGCACGGCCGTGGTCAGCGGCAACGGCGGGAAGGGCTTCTACCCGTGGGTCGACTTCGACACGCGCACGTGGGGGATCGTCGGCGTGCAGGACGATCGCGGTGCGCCGGTGGCCGTGCCGGCCTCGCAGCGCGTGCAACAGGCCACACGCTCCGTGCTCACCGGCTGACAGCGACGCCGCACGATCGGTCGCGGCGGTACCGGCTGCTCCTCAGCCGCCGGCGAACACCGAGCGAAGGGCGCCGACGGGCACGTCCTCCGGGTACTCGATGGCGAACTGGGCCAGAGCGACGTCAGTCCGCGTGACTTGCGCCACCATCACGAGCGACTCTAGGTACGCGTCATGATCGGTCGTGAGAGCGGCAGGCTGGGCTCCTGTCCCACGACGTATTCGCAACGGTCTGCATTTTCTTTGTGAGTTACGACGATTGGGGGCTGCCGAGCGAGGGAGGAGAAGTTCTCCGAGGATGTCGTGGTCGCCAAGGCGGTCCAGCGCCTCGACTCCCGCATCGTCGACCCGAAGGCTGCGGCCGTGTTCGTCGGTGGCGCGTCGTAGCAGGACGCTGCGCTGGTCCGGTGCGTCTCCTCACCGGTCTCGTCACCAGCGCAGATAGGTGGCACCGGACCGTGTCAGTCGGTCCGGTGTCCACCGCCAGCACCCCCGAGTGATCGGGCAGGTGAGGCGAGGCCGTCCCGTCCTGGAGGGTGCGGGACGGCCTCGACGCGTCCGGGCGTCCTACATATATATGTTGGGCAATACGTGAGCCCAGTTGTTTTCGGCGGGCGTCACTCCACCCG
>JBJTGD010000310.1:0-2474 GCA_046093735.1 Acidimicrobiia bacterium
TCCGCTTCAGCGACGACCCCGGCTCACCCGTGCGCGGCCTCGGGCCGGACGACGCGTGGGACGTCGCCCTGCTGCCCATCCCGGCCGACGCGTTGGGCATGGCGGCCACACCCTCGGCCACCGAGGTGGTCGGTCCGGTCACCTCGCCCACGCGTCGTCCGGCCCGAGGCCGCGCACGGGTGAGCCGGGTTCGTCGCTGAAGCGGAACCACGACCGTCGGTGCAGGAGCGCGTCGTCGGCGGGGGTGGCGTCGCGCCAGTCGGTGCGCCGGAAGAAGGCCATCGTGGGGTGACCCTCGGCGTCGAGGCCCACCCGGGGACAGTCGAGCGGTGGCGGAACGGTGGCGTCGAACGGCGAGACGAGCCCGTCGATCGTCGGCATGGCCGGATCGTGGGTCGCGCACACCAACGTGGCCAGCACGTTCGGGGTGGGATCGTCGTCGTGCGGATCGTGGGCGGTGACGCGCACCTGGGCGCCGTTGCGACCGGACCGCAGCACATCGACGGCGAGATCGATCGCCCCGCAGCGCACGGGCCTGACGAAGGTGGCGTTGGCGCGCTTCCCACTCACCACCACCGCCACGCCCGGCGGCGTGAACGGCGCCGACATCGCCAACCAACCGGCCGACGTCGGCTTCCTGTTCACCACGCTCAGTTCACCCAATGACACGCCGGTGAACGGCATCGTCGACGGTGAACGTCTGGCGCTGGCCGGCCACTCCAACGGAGGCATCACCACGCTCGGCGCCATCGCCAACTCGTGCTGCAAGGACCGTCGCATCGACGCAGCGATCGTGTTCGCAGGCGTCACCTCACCGTTCGGCGGTGGCACCTATGACCTCACCGACCTCCCTCCGGTGATGTTCGTGCACGGCGTGAACGATGCGCAGATCGACTTCGAACAAGCGGCGCGCATCTTCAACGACTCCACGGCGCCCAAGGCGATGCTCCGCGTCGACACCGGTGACCACGTGTCGATCCTCGTGCCCACAGCGCCGACGTTCGCCAACGTTGCCGCGGCGACGATCGACTTCCTCGACCTCACCCTGCTCGGCGACCCCGAGGCCGCCAACCGACTTGCCACCGAGCAGGTACCCGGCGCCACCACCATGTTCTTCGCCCGTGACGGTGCGGCGGCCGCGACGGTGAAGGTCCCGGTGCAGGACCTCGGATCCATGAATCGCACCGCCACCATCTCGAAGCAGAACGGACTGCGAGACGGCGAGAGGATCACCGTCACGTGGTCGGGCTTCCTGCCGGGCAAGACGGTGAACATCGTGCAGTGCACCGGCGACGGCAAGGGCGGTTCGGAGACGTGCGAGATCCGACCGGGCCAGGTGCTCATCCCCGATCCCACCGGTTCGGGTCAGCTGGAGATGGCCGTGATCGTGGGCAAGGTCGGCAACGGTGAGTGCGGTCCGTCCAACCCGTGCACGATCCTCGTCAACGACTCCGGCCTGCAGGACCCGGTCGCCTTCGTGTACTTCCCCATCACGTTCGCATCGTGAGCGGTCACTTCCGAATGGGCACACTCCGACGACGTCTCGTCCGAACCGGCGCCGCACTCGGCGCACTCCTCGCCTTCCCCCTCGTTCTCGGAGCCTGCCGAGACAGCAGCACATCGACGTCGACTCCGAGCTACCTCTTCGTGCTGACCGGCAGGAACACCGAGTTCACACCATCGGCAGGCCAGTCCGACACCATTCTGATGAGCATGGAACTGGGGTGCGAGCAGATCGACGACTGCCCGCCCGTGATCTGGTTCACCGACCGGCCGATCCGGGACTCGGGATCGATGTCGGCCGCCCAGTTCGTCGGACTGTGGACGGTGGAGGGTTCCGATGGCTTCGGGGCCGATCCACCGAACGTCGCCATCGAGATCCCTCCGGACAGGAACGGCACGAGTCCATCGACCGTGGTGGCCACCATGCGAGACGCGACACTGGTTCGTGGCAGGTCGAACGGCGATTCGATCCGACTAGTGGCGACGTTCGATGTCCTGCCCGAGGAGATGCAGGACTCGATCGGTCAGGGCGACTCGCATCTCGCAGCCCACACGGACACGCTCATCGATGTCGTGCCCCGGAACGCCGGCGCACTGAGCATCTTCGTCGACGCGGCCACCGATCCCTACACGTTCGTCGTCGCCGCACTCGCGGATCCGGAGGCGGACTGAGCCGAGCCGTCCATCCAGTCAGCGCACCACCCGTTCGCCGACTCGGCGTCTGACGTCAAGCATCATCACGAGCCCCGCCGCCGCATACACCCCAGCGCAGATCAGCCCGGCGAGGCGGAACGCGGCGGCCTGCTGCTGGTACGCCGCCAGGTTCTGCGCGGTGTCGGCGTCGAGATCGTCGAACACGATCGTCCCACTCAGCACGCCGATGATCGCCACACCGAGATTGGCGGCCGTGGTGCGCAGCGAGGACGTCGAGGCCACACCGTCGGCCGGCGCCAGTTCCATGAAGGAGTGCG
>JBJTGD010000311.1:0-12924 GCA_046093735.1 Acidimicrobiia bacterium
GCGACTTCCTCACCCACGTCCTGCCCGCAGTGATCTCGTTCTCGGTCATCGCCGTTGCCATCGCCATCGTGGCCGAAGGCGGTCTCTCCTTCCTCGGCCTCTCCATCGACGCCGCCTCGAAACCGACGTGGGGAAACATGATCGTGAGTGGCAGGCCTGCGTTGGAGACCGGTGCGCCATGGATCTCCCTCATTCCCAGCGCCGTGCTGTTCGTCACGGTGCTGGCGCTGAATCTGGCCGGTGACCGCATCCGCGAGTACACCGACATCAAGGGCGGTGACGCGTGAGCGAGACGAGACTCCTCGACGTCCGCGATCTCTCGACGTCGTTCGTCACCGAGCGGGGAACGGTTCGTGCCGTCGACGGTGTTTCGTTCGTCCTCGATCGGGGGCAGACCCTCGGAGTGGTCGGTGAGTCCGGATCGGGCAAGACCGTGCTGTCGCGCTCGGTCATGGGTCTGCTCCCCCGTCGCAACGTGCGACGCGAGGGTCAGGTGCTCTACGACGGCACCGACATCGCCGGGTACGACGAGAAGGAGATGAGCAGCATCTGGGGCGCCGAGATGGCGATGGTGTTCCAGGACCCGATGACCTCGCTCAACCCGGTCCTCCGCATCGGTCGCCAGATCACCGAGTCGCTGCGCTTCCACCTCGGACTGGACAAGGAGGAGGCCCGGGCCACGGCCGAGGCGCTCCTGGCCTCGGTCGGCATCCCAGAACCCCGTCGACGACTCGACGAGTACCCCCACCAGTTGTCGGGCGGGATGCGTCAGCGGGTCACCATCGCCATTGCGCTGGCCTGCGGCCCCAAGGTCCTGTTCGCCGACGAGCCCACCACGGCCCTCGACGTCACCGTGCAGGCCCAGATCCTCGACCTGCTGGAGCAACAGCAGAAGGAACGGCACATGGCGATGATCCTCGTCAGCCATGACCTCGGCGTGGTGGCCGGTCGGACCGACGAGATCATGGTCATGTACGGCGGCAACGTGGTGGAGCACGCTCGAACCTCCGAGTTGTTCGCCTCCGTTCGCATGCCCTACACCGAGGCCCTTCTGCGGTCGATCCCCCGTCTCGAACAGCCGAGCCACACCCGACTCGAAGCCATCCCAGGTCGACCGCCGAACCTCCTGTCTCCCCCGCCGGGCTGCAATTTCGCTCCCCGGTGCCGCTACGTGCAGCCCAAGTGCATCGACGAGCGCCCACCCCTGGAGACCGATCCGGCCACCGGGCATTCGTGGCGCTGCTGGTTCCCGGTGGGCAGCGAGGCCAACCGTGAGGCCCTCGACCGCAATCTGGCCGCCGGTGTTCCCGTCGGCATCCCCGCTCCCGGAGGTGCGTGATGGCCGGTAGCGGAACCGCCCACCTCCGACCGGCCGATCAGGCCCTGGTGCGGGCCACCAATCTCGTCGTGGAGTTCCCCATCGGTTCGACGGGACTGAAGGTCCACGCCGTGAGTGACGTCAGCTTCGACATCCTCCCGGGTGAGACCCTCGGTCTGGTCGGCGAGTCGGGTTCCGGCAAGTCGACCACCGGTCGGGCCCTCATGCAGATGCCCCGCCCGGACGCCGGCGAGGTGCTGCTCGACGGACGTTCCCTGACCGAGAGGTCCGGTCAGGAACTGCGTGAGGTCCGGACGAACATGCAGATGATCTTCCAGGATCCGATCTCGTCGTTGAACCCGCGACGCCGCATCAGCGCCATCGTGCGAGAACCACTGCGTATCTGGAGACGCGGGAGCGACACCGAGCAGGCCGAACGCGTAGAGGCCATGCTCGAGTCGGTCGGCATCGATCCGGCGACAGCGCTGCCCCGGCGTCCGCACGAGTTCTCGGGTGGACAGTGCCAGCGGATCTGCATCGCCCGTTCGCTGATGCTGGAGCCCAAGCTCCTCATCTGCGACGAGCCGGTGTCGGCGCTCGACGTGTCGGTCCAGGCCCAGATCCTCAACCTCCTGCAGGATCTCAAGGAGCAGCATGGGCTGACGATGCTGTTCATCGCCCACGATCTCGCCGTGGTCAAGAACGTGAGTGATCGAGTGGCGGTCATGTACCTGGGGAAGTTGTGCGAGGTCGGTCCTCCGGACGTGCTCTACCGGAATCCGGCCCATCCCTACACCGATGCCCTGCTCGACTCCATCCCGGTGCCGGATCCGAACGTGCGTCAGGATCCGGCGAAGCGTCTCACCGGCGACCTTCCCTCGCCGGTGGCACCGCCCAGCGGCTGTCGCTTCCGGACGCGGTGTCCCAAGGCCCAGGACCTGTGCGCCACCGTCGAGCCGGTCATGCGCCCCGTCGGCGACCCGTCCGAGGGCCACTACGTAGCCTGCCACTTCCCAGAGGGCGTGGCCGTCGATCTCTGATCGTCACGTACGAGGGCGGGGGGCGCGTGTGTCACGATGTCCCGATGACCTCAGCCCCCGCCTTCACCATCGACGAGAACACGATCTACCGGGTCACGATCACCACCGACAAGGGTGAGATCGTGATGGACCTGGACCCGCGCCTCGCCCCCAACACCGTCAACAACTTCGTGTCGTTGGCCAATGACGGGTACTACGACGGACTGACGTTCCATCGTGTCGTGCCGGGCTACGTGATCCAGGGCGGTTGCCCCGAGGGGTCAGGACGTGGCGGCCCGGGGTACAAGTTCGCCGACGAACCCGTGAAGGGCAACTACCGCGATGGCGCCGTGGCCATGGCCAATGCCGGTCCGGACACCAACGGTTCGCAGTTCTTCATCTGCCTCGGCGATCAGCCGGGTCTGCCCAAGCAGTACAACCTCTTCGGGCACACCGTCTCCGGGCTGGACGTCACCCAACGCATCGCCGTCGGTGACGTGATGCACTCGGTCAAGATCACCGAGATTCCGATCGAGGACTGACGCCTCGTCGCGTCACTCCTTCGACGCCACTGCGTTCGGCGTCACATTCATCTTCGGTTCGTACTCCACGGCCACCACTGCGCGTGCTTCGGTCCCCATCGACGCGCGCAGTTGGTCGCGGCAGTCGTCGCACGGCCCGTAGAACCTCGTGGAGCACGGACTCCCGCATCGCGGGCAGCGCAGCTCGAGCAGAGGTGGACCGTCGACCGTCATGGACGGATGCTCGCGCACTGGACCTCGCGGCCCGCGGACCCGGTCCGGGCACGTAGGTCCCGGTCCACGCCATCGCACACATGCCGACCATCGCCCCGGCGAGCACGGTGGTCGTGACCCGTTCGACCGACGGCCGATTGGCGACCACCGCCAGGGTCAACGCCAGAGGGAAGGCATTCAGTCCGTAGCGCTCGAGCGAGTTGAGGTTCTCGGCCGAGAGGGCCACCACGACCATCACCGCGGCGAACGCGCCGTAGGACGCCGGCCACCAACGGAAGGACAGCACCACCAGCACGAGGAACACGATTACCACGGGGATGTGGAGACCATCGGCCAAGCGTTCCGGACCGAACAGGTCACCGATCCCGCGCCACAGGCGGGTGAAGGGATCGGAGTTGCCCCGAAGTGGACCCTGCACCGAGAAGGGGAGCCACGCGTCACCGAAGTTGGCCGCCACCCACGCCAGGTAGGCGCCGATACCGGCCACCGGAGCCAGCACCGCTGCGACGGACAGCGATCTCTCGCGGGTGGAGGCCGAACGCCACACCCGGACCGTCTCGATGGCCACGGGAACGGCGATCAGCACGCCCAGCGGGCGGGTGGCGGCCACGGCCAGTCCTGCGGCGATGGCCCACCCCCAGCGACGCGACCGCACCGCCCAGAACACCGTCACCGCGACCAGCAGGAAGAGCGCCTCGGCGTAACCCCAGGCCAACACGAAGGCCCCGGGGAAGAGGCACACCATCCAGACCGCCCGGTCGGCCAGCTCCGCCGAGCCTCGCTCGAGTCGCACCAGCCGACGGATCATCACCAGCATGGCGATCGAGGCCAGGTTGGCCACCAGGATCAGAGCGGCGTCCTCTCGCCCGAAGGTGAGGGCCGACAGCCCTCTCCCGGTGAGCGGGAAGAGCGGGAAGAACCGGAGTGCTTCGTCGGGCAGCGCCAGATAGCCCCGGATGGCGATCTCCCGATACCACGTGCCGTCCCAGGCGATGAGTCCCTCGGTCAGTTGGTTGGGGCGCGCGCCGGGCGTGAGTCGGTCGGAGATGGCGAAGGCCGCGCAATAGCCGATCAGGACGAGGGCACGGGCGGTCAGCCACGGGAGGGCCACCGCCGTCAGATCATCGACGAGACCTCGCCCCGGGGCGGCGATCCGGGTCACTTGGCGGGAGCGAACCGGGTGAGGGTGGCGTGTTCGAACCAGTCGTCACCGTTCCCGGCGAGCAGGTCGACCGGCGGACGGGCCGCCGCGAACGCAGCATTCAGTGCGGCGCACTTCGCTTCCATGGTGCGATAACTCAGGCTCCAGACCAACCAGATCGTGCCGGTCGGTCCGGCTTCGGCCAGGACTGCGTCGGCGAAGGCACGAGGATCGGATGCCGCATTGCGTTCGGCATAGTCGACCCAGTCCATGAATCGTCCGTCCCCACCGTCGGGGAAGGAGACGATCCTGGTGCCGCTGGGCACCGTGCGGTTCAACCCGGGCCCCAACTGGTCGGGGCAGACGACGACCACGTCACCGGGCCCCGCACCGGCGGCGATCGCCGGACCGATCACGCGGGCCTGCGAACGGTCGTAGTCGATGTTGAGCACCGTGCTGGCCGACAGGGTCAGGACGACGACGGCCACGGCGCCGAAACCGATCCATCGACCACTGAAGCGGGTGAGACCTGCGGCAACGACGACCATGACGAGGACAAACACGATCGAGGCGTAGCGAGAGGCGAAGGCACTGCTCGTCACGAACGACACGCCCGTGCCGATGGCGAAGGTGCCGGCCACCACGATGGCCTCGCGTCGGACCTGCCGACGGGTGCGGAGGTCGAGCTCGATCGTCGACGAAGACGTGGCCCGCCCGAACAGTCCGAGCACGAGGGCGAGGGCGAGCATGGTCGCCACCAGTGCCTTCTCACCGAACTGGCCGGCTCCGAAATCGGCCAACGAGTCCGAGAGGGCGACGGTGGGCCGTGACGGCTCGGCCCACGGAGTCCCGGTGTGGGCGTTCTGGTAGAGCAAGGTGGGCACCCACGGGAGGAAGGCGATGCCGCCGACGACCAGAGCGGCCAGGACACCCGCCCAGATCCGACGGCGCTCGGCATCGCGCCACACTCCCCACAGGGCACACACACCGAGGAAGGCGATCATCCACATCGCCCAGTAGTGGGTGTAGAGCAACGCAGCGGTGAGCACGGCCAGCGCCACGAACCGCAGGACGGTGGCCCTCCCGCGCACCACGATGTCATCGAGTACGAACCATCCGACGGTGACCAGCAACATCACGAGGGAGTACATGCGGGCCTCGTTCGAGTACCGCACGGCGAAGGGCGACACGGCCACCACCGCCACCAGGATCCAGCCCATGGCCGTTCCGCCCCGGCGACGACCGAGGAACCAGACCAGCACGATCGTCAGCAGACCGAACACGGCGGAGAGTGACCGCACCGCGACGTCACCGGTGCCGAAGATCTCCGTCCAGAAGTGCAGCAGCACGTAGTAGAGCGGTGGGTGTCCGTCCCGCTCGAGCGCGCCGCGGAGCTCACCGAGGGGCAGCGTGGCGATGTTGACGCTGAGCGCCTCGTCCAGCCACAGCGCCGAGCTGGTGACGAAGCGGGTCACGACCCCGACGAGCACCGCTCCCAGCGCCAGGACGATCAGCTCTGGGCGGGCGGACTGGGCCCCTTCCGGCGACTCGGTGTCGGGGTTCGACATGGACCCTGACCCTAGTTGCGGGCCCTGCCCCGCCACGGACCGGTCATCGGCGACTCCGGGCCTGTCCACTACGATCCACCCGTCCGCAGGCCGAAAGCGACCCCATGACGACAACCTCCTCCGCTCCCAGTCAGTCGCCCTCGGCGGCCACCTCCGGCCAGGCCGACGGAGGCGGCATCGTGGTCATCGGAGGCGGTCCTGCCGGACTCACCGCCGCGTTCGAGTTGGCCAAGGCCGGAAAGACGTGCACCGTGCTGGAGGCGACGGACATGGTCGGGGGCATCTCCCGGACCGAGGCCCGAGACGGATGGCGCTTCGACCTCGGTGGTCACCGGTTCTTCACCAAGGTCCAGCCCGTGGAGGACCTGTGGCACGAGATCCTGCCCGACGAGGACTTCCTCATGCGGCCCCGCATGAGCCGGATCTTCTACGACGGGAAGTACTTCGACTACCCGCTCAAGGCGTCGAACGCGCTGGGGACCCTCGGGGTGATCGAGGCGGCTCGGTGCGTCATCTCCTACTTCGCCGCTCGCCTTCGCGTCTCGGTGCGTCGATTGACCGGTCGCTACACACCCGAGACCAGCCTCGAGGACTGGATCACCAATCGCTTCGGTCGCCGTCTGTTCAACCACTTCTTCAAGACCTACAACGAGAAGGTGTGGGGTGTCCCGGCCTCGAAGTTGCAGGCCGACTGGGCGGCGCAACGCATCAAGAACATGTCGTTGTGGAATGCCGGCATCAACGCCGTCGTCGATGCGCTCCCCTCGTGGGTCCCGTTCGTGAAGAAGGGGAAGAGCACCGACATCACCTCGCTCATCGAGGAGTTCCAGTACCCGAAGTACGGCCCCGGGATGATGTGGGAGACAGCGCGGGACAAGGTCGTGGCCGCCGGCTCCCCAGTGCTCATGCAGCACAAGGTGTCGCGGATCAGCCATCGCGACGGTCGGGCCGTCTCGGTGACGGCAACCTCTCCCTCGGGCCCGATCGAGTTGCCCTGTGACGAGGTCATCTCCTCGATGCCGATGTCGTCGTTGTTGAAGGTGATGGATCCGCCTCCCCCGGCCGACGTCCTCGCCGCCGCCGGAGACCTGCGCTACCGGGACTTCCTCACCGTCGCCCTCGTCGTCCCCGAGAGTGCCGGGTTCCCCGACAACTGGATCTACATCCATTCACCGGCCGTGATCGTGGGCCGGATCCAGAACTTCGGCTCATGGTCGCCCTACATGGTGAAGGAAGGTCGCACCTGCCTGGGCCTCGAGTACTTCGTGTTCGAGGGCGACGACCTCTGGAACTCCGCCGATGAGGACCTCGTGGCCCTGGCCACCCGGGAACTGGAGGCCATCGGCCTCATCGAGCCGGGGAAGGTCGAAGCCGGCTACGTGGTGCGCGTCCCCAAGGCCTATCCGTTCTACGACGAGCGCTACAAGTTCAACGTGCAACGCATGCGCGAGTGGCTCGACGACGTCACCCCCAATGTGCACCCGGTCGGTCGCAACGGCATGCATCGGTACAACAACCAGGACCACTCGATGTACACGGCCATGCTCACCGTCGAGAACATCGTCGGTGGAACCTCCTACGACGTGTGGGACGTCAACGTCGAGGAGGAGTACCACGAGGAGAAGTCCCCGGCGTCGGGTGAACGCGGCACCGGCCGTGACGCGCCGGTCATCCCCCGCGACGCCTTCGATCCGGAACATCCCGTCCACACGCCGCCGTCCTGAACCGGTCGTGACCCTCCCCTCGATCGACGGCATCGCCGAACTGGCGGCCGATGTCGGTATCTCGCGGGTGCACGTACTCGCCTGGCGTGACCTCGTCGACATCGAAGCCGGAGGCTCCGAGCTGCACGCCGCCCACGTGCTCTCGGTCTGGGCCGAGGCCGGACTCGAGGTCACCATGCGGACCTCCTACGCACAGGGCCATCCCTACACCGGCAGCCGCGACGGCTATCACGTCGTGCGCAAGCACGGGCGCTTCATGGTGTTCCCCACCACCGTGCTGTCCGAGATCATGGGCAGCCAGGGTCCACGCGACGCCGTCGTCGAGATCTGGAACGGCGTGCCCTTCCTCACACCGCTGTGGGCCGGTCATCCCCGCTCGGCGTGGATCCATCATGTCCACCGCGACATGTGGGAGATGGTCCTCGAACCCGGATTGGCCCGGGCCGGCAAGTTCTTCGAGCGTCGCCTGGCGCCACCGCTCTACCGGCGCACTCCGATCGTCACGCTGTCGGAATCCTCACGCCACGAGATCATCGAGTACCTCGGGCTCCCGGCGGCCAACGTCCGGGTGGTGCCTCCCGGCATCGACTCTCGGTTCTCACCTGACGGCCATCAATCGATCGAGCCCCTGGTGGTGGCCGTCGGGCGACTCATGCCGTCGAAGCGCTTCGGTGAGCTCATCGATGTCATGGTGGAGGTGCGCCGTGAGGTGCCCGAAACCCGGCTGGTCATCGTCGGCGAGGGCTATGAACGCCCGGACCTCGAAGAACACGTCGCCCGGGTCGACGGTCGATCGTGGGTGCGTCTCGCCGGTCGGGTGTCCGACGAGGAACTGCTGGATCTCTACCGGCGGGCGTGGTTGGTGGCCAGCGCGTCGGTGGCCGAGGGGTGGGGCATGACCCTCACCGAAGCGGCGGCGTGCGGTACGCCGGCCGTGGCCACCGACATCGCCGGTCACCGGGACTCGGTGGCGCCGGGAGTGTCGGGTCTGCTGGCCACCGATGCGCGGGGTCTGGCCAGCTCGATCGCCGCCGTCCTGTCGGATCCGGCGCTGCGCCAGAGGCTGTCGGTCGGGGCGCTCGAACATGCGGCCACCTTCTCATGGGCGGCCACGGCACTCGGCACCTTCGTTCCTCTGGCCGAGGATGCGCGCCGTCGCCACCGGCGTCGGAGGGGTCGTTGACCTCCCGGCCTGTCGTCCTCGTGCCCGGGTTCGCCACTTCAGCGGCGCGCACCTGGGGCGACAACGGTTGGCTCGATCTGCTGCGCGACATCGGCCGCACTCCGGTGCCCCTCGACGTGCTCGGCTCCGGCTCGGCCGCGAAGCCACATGATCCGGAGTCCTACGCCGAGTTCGAGGAGGAGCTACTGTCGCGTTTCCCCGACGGGCCGGTGGATGCCATCGGGTTCTCCAACGGTGCTCGCACCCTCCTCGTCCTGGCCGCCACCCATCCCGAACGTTTCGGTTCGCTCATCGTCGCCGGAGTGGGGCGGAATCTGTTCGAGTCGGACGCCACCTCGGAGCGCATCGCCGCCGCCATCGACGGCACCGGGAACACCGATGATCCCGTGGTGCGCTACTTCGTCCAGTTGGCCGAGGCGCCCGACCAGGATCCGCTGGCCCTGGCCGCCTTCATGCGCCGCGAGCGCAGTTTCCACCTGACACCGGAGTCGTTGTCGGCTATCTCGTGTCCCGTGCTGGTCGTGCTCGGGGATCGTGATTTCGTCGGACCAGCCGATCCCCTCGTCGACGCCCTTCGCGATGCACGGCTCATGACATTGCGCAACGTGGATCACTTCGCCACGCCGAAGGACTTCGGATTCATCGACGCTGCGCTCGACTTCCTCGGAGCCCTCGACCGCTGATGGAACCATTCGTGCTCGGCGTCGATCTCGACGGCGTGTGCGCCGACCACACCGCCGCCTTCCGGTCGGTGGTGGCCGCCGAGAGGGGGATAGATCCGGCCGATCTGAGCGAACAGCGAACATGGGACTTCACCGAGTGGGGTCTCGATCGCTCAGAGTTCGACCGCCTGCACCGCATCGCAGTGATGGAACACCGCATGTTCCGCACCATGCCGCCGATACCGGGTGCAGCCGAGACGCTGTGGCGGCTGTCGGACGCCGGTGTCTGGATCCGACTCATCACGCATCGGCTGATCACCAACTGGGGTCATGCGGTGGCCGTGGCCGACACGGTGGCGTGGCTCGACGAGGCCCAGATCCCCTACCGCGACCTGTGCTTCCTCGGGACCAAGCCCCAGGTCGAAGCCGATGTCTACATCGACGATGCTCCGCACAACATCGAGGCCCTTCGCGCCACGGGTGCCCGAGCGATCGTGTTCTCCCAGCCCTACAACACCGAACTTTCCGGGCCCCGCGCCGCGGGTTGGACCGACGTCGAGGAGCTCGTCCTCGACGCCATGATCGAGCGAGGTCATGTCGTCCAACCGCCGATGCGTCTGAGCGGGGCCGGAGGATTCCCACGATCGAGTGACCCCCGATCCCCCTCTGTCGTCCCCCAACCCGCCTCCGAGGGCGACTAGGTTGCCGTCACCGAGGAGTTGCCTCGAGCAGATGATTCGAGGCGAGTCCTCGTGAGACGACAGGAGCGACGATGAGCGATCAGTCACAGGGGCCCGGCTGGTGGCAGGCCTCCGACGGGAAGTGGTACCCGCCCGAACAGGCCCCGGGCGCGGCCCAGCCCGCCAGCGGCGGTCGGCTCGACCTGGGTGAGGCACTCTCCTACGGCTGGTCCAAGTTCGTGGAGAACCTGTCCACGATGATCGTGATCGTCATCATCTTCTTCGGTGTGCAGTTGGTCTTCAGCCTCGTGGCCCAGTCGATCCGACCGGCGAGCGTCTTCGGCGCCCTGTTCGTCAGCGGCCTGGTCATCGCCATCGGCGTGTTCCTCGGTTTCCTCGTCGAGGCCGGCATCATCCGGGCGGCGTTGGCCATCGTGCGCGGACAGAAGCCCGAGGCGTCGATGATGTTCTCGACGCAGCGTCTGGCCTCGTTCGCCATCGGCGCCATCATCGTCGCCGCCCTGTCGTTCGTGGGCTTCCTCGTCTGCTGCATCGGCTACCTGCTGGTGCGCCTGTTCCTGCTGTTCTGGGGATTCTTCGTCCTCGATCCCGATGCGCCGAAGGAGCCGGTCGACGCCATCAAGGGTTCGTTCGATCTGGTGAGCAACAACATGGGCGATGTGCTGGTGTTCGCCATCGTCATCGTGCTCATCAACATCGTGACCTGCGGACTGGCCATCGGTTTCACCGAGATCTCCATCGGCTACGCCTACCGAAAGTTGAACGGACAGTCGATCGCCGCCTGACCGACAGCACGTCGCTGGACGCACGAAGGGCCCCGCGGCAGCGGGGCCCTTCCGCGTGATCGGACGTCGAGGTCAGCGCAGCGGCGCCGAACGGGGATGCACCGGCGACGGGAGCAGAGTGTCGCCCATGAGTCGACGATCGATGGCGGCTGCGGCCGACCGGCCCTCGGCGATGGCCCACACGATGAGGCTCTGACCCCGACCCATGTCTCCCGCCACGAACACCCCGTCGACGGCGGTCGACCAGTCGTCGCCACGGGCAACGTTCCCACGGTCGTCGAGTTCGACACCGAGCTGGTCGAGGATGCCACCCGGTCGGGGACCGACGAAACCCATGGCCAGGAAGACCAGATCGCACTCCAGTTCGAACTCCGAACCCTGCACCGGTACGAACGACGGACGTCCGTCGACCATCTCCTGCCGGACCTCCACCGCTCGCAGGCCACGGAGGTGGCCGGCATCGTCGCCGAGGAACTCGACGGTGTTGACCGCGTAGACCCTCTCGCCGCCCTCCTCGTGTGCCGAGGACGTGCGGTACACGACGGGCCACGTGGGCCACGGGTTGGCTCCGGGTCGCTCCTCGGGCGGACGCTCCATGATCTCGAACTGGTGGACCGACCCCGCGCCCTGACGATGGGCCGTGCCGAGACAGTCGGCTCCGGTGTCACCACCGCCGATGATGACGACCCGCTTCCCTCCGGCATCGATGGGATGGGAGTCGAGGTCGCCGAGGGCGAACCGGTTGGCGTCGGGCAGGTACTCCATCGCCTGATGGATGCCGACGAACTCCCGACCGGGGATGGTGAGATCGCGCCATGCCGTTGCGCCACCGGCCAGCAGCACGGCGTCGAACTGGGCCCGGAGCTCATCACCAGTGATGTCGATCCCCACATCGACACCGCATCGGAACTCGACTCCTTCGGCCTCCATCTGGGCCAGCCGTTGTTCGAGGTGCCGCTTCTCCATCTTGAACTCGGGGATGCCGTAGCGGAGGAGACCACCCGGCGCATCGGCCCGCTCGAACACGACGACGTCGTGGCCGGCCCGGGCCAACTGCTGCGCGGCAGCCAGACCGGCCGGACCCGAACCGACGACGGCGACACGCCGTCCGGTCCGTTCGGCGGCCAATTGCGGAGTGATCCAGCCCTCTGACCACGCCCGGTCGACGATCTCGACCTCGATCTGCTTGATCGTCACCGGATCCCGGTTGATACCGACCACACAGGCCGTCTCGCACGGAGCCGGACACAGACGACCGGTGAACTCGGGGAAGTTGTTGGTGGCGTGGAGCCGATCGATGGCGTCGCGCCAACGGTCCCGGAACACCAGATCGTTCCAGTCGGGGATGAGATTGCCCAGTGGACAGCCGTTGTTGCAGAACGGAATGCCGCAATCCATGCAGCGCCCCGCCTGATCGCGGACCTTCTGGATGGGGAAGTCCTCGTAGACCTCGCGCCAGTCCTTGAGTCGGACGGGCACCTCGCGCCGGGTCGGAAGTTCCCGGGGGGTGGTCATGAATCCGATCGGGTCACCCATGTCGCTCCTCCCTCAGCCCCGCGCCGCGGCCATGACGGCCTCGACCGGATCGGTCCCCTCGGCCAGTGCCCGGCGTTCGGCCTCGAGCACCCGCTTGAAGTCCTTCGGCATGACCTTGACGAAGCCGGCGCCGGCCACATCGACCAGGAGCCGATCCGCCACCGTCGAACCCGTCTCCCGGCGATGACGTTCGAGACGATCACGTAACCACTCGATGTCGGGTTCGTCCGGACTGTCGAGATCGATCATCTCGGGGTTGACCCGGGAGGGGAAGGTCCCGTCGGGATCGAGGACGTAGGCGATGCCGCCCGACATGCCGGCGCCGAAGTTCCGGCCCGTCGGACCGAGGACCACCACCCGCCCGCCGGTCATGTACTCGCAGCCGTGGTCGCCCACGCCCTCGACGACCGCCGTGGCGCCGCTGTTGCGCACCGCGAAGCGCTCGCCGCCGCGCCCCGCGAAGAACGCGCGACCGCTCGTTGCACCATACAAGCACGTGTTGCCGACGATGACGTTCTCCTCGGCCTTGTAC
>JBJTGD010000312.1:0-3920 GCA_046093735.1 Acidimicrobiia bacterium
CCTTCACACCCTCCAACGGACCCGACATCGCTCCCCCCTTCGACTCCGAGCCTCCCACATCGGCCTGCCACCGGACGCGGTGACCGGCCACCTACGCTCGAACCGACCTTCCAAACCCCCCCTACACGGAGGACCGATGAACCCGACCTTCCCCCATCGCCGTCATGGACTGATCGGCGCGGTCGCCCTCGGCCTGGCCCTCGTGGTCGGCGCCGCCGCCTGCAGCAGTGGGAGCAAGAGTTCGTCGACCACGACGACCACGGCGGCGCCGACTCCCACCACCTCGGGCACCAAGCCGGTGAGCACGCTGACCAAGGCCGATGTCGTGCAGATGCAGGAATGGCTCGATGCGGTGGGCTGCGATGTGGGCAACACCGACGGGATCATCGGTCCGCACACCGTGGCCAGCCTCAAGGCGTTCCAGAAGGGCGCCGGGCTGACCGTCGACGGCGTGTACGGACCCAAGACCAAGGCGGCGCTGTCGGCCGACGCGCAGGCCAAGAAGAAGGTGTGCACCCCGCCGCCCGTCCCCACCCCGCCGGTGGGCCCAACCGGTGCGGCCGCCGCCTGCACCTCGAGCGCGCTGCAGGCCGGACTCGACCCGGCGCTGTCCGATGGCGCCACCGTGAAGATCGACGGCTTCGGCTGCGACAGCGGCTGGGCCTACGCGTGGGCGACCATCACTCCCAAGTCCGATCCGTCGACCTCCATCACCGTGACCGAGGTGATGGCGTCGCGCGACGGCAAGTGGGTGGCGCAGAGCCGCGCCGCGGTGTGCGTGGCCGGGAAGATGCCCAAGGTCATCTACGACAACGGCTGCCTCGTCAACTGAGACGGGTTCGTCGGTTCGTCGGTTCGTCGGTCAGGCGGCGAGGCGGGCGGCGATCCAGGCGAACAGCGCGTCGTGCCAGGCCCGACTGATCCCGCAGGGGAAGGCCTGGAATCCGTGCGGCATGTCGGGGGCGACGAACAGTTCGACGTCGCCCCCGGCCGCCGCCCAGCGCGGCGCCAGCATGAGCGTGTCGTCGAGCAGATGATCGGCAGTGCCCACGCTGAGGAACGCCGGGGGCATCTCGCGCAGGTCGGCGAACAGCGGTGAGACATGCGGCGCTCGACGCTGCTCGGTCGACAGCCCCGGCAGGTAGCACTCTCCGAACATCTCCATGCCGTCGGGCGACAACATGTCCGGCCCGGTCGACACCCGCACGCCGCGTTGACTCGGACTGCGACCCCAGTCGTGCACACCGAACACCGAGTTGATGCCGAGCACGTGATCGATGGCATCGAGGTCGTCACGCACGCGCAACGCCACGGCCACCGCCATGTACCCACCGGCCGACTCGCCCCCGATGAGCATGCGGTCGGTGCCGAGTTCGCGCCCGCCGTCACCCAACAACCAGCGCACCACGGTGATGCCGTCGTCGGGACCGGCGGGGAACGGATGCTCGGGCGCCTTGCGGTAGTCGACCGACACCACCGCCATGCCGAAGCGACGGGCGAGTTCGAGGTTGGAGGGATCGTTCATCTCCGGCGCGCCGATCACCATGCCGCCACCGTGGAAGTGCACGTAGGCGGCCGTGGCCGGACCATCGGGGAGGAACAGCCGACAGCGGACGCCGTCGATGGTGCGCTCGATGGCCTCGGGCACCGGCGTGTAGGTGCGTTCGAACGCTCGTCGCATGTGACGCGCCGCCCCGTGCAGATCGCGCGGCGGCTCACCGTCGGCGGCGAACGCGGCGGCCATCGCCTCCATGCCGGCATCGACGACGGCTCGGGCCTCCGGACGCATCGCCTCGATCTCGTCGGACCACAGTCGCATCACGACCCCCCTCTCGTCGGCGCGACCCTAGGACGCCGGCCCTCGCCCGCGTCGACCGGGAGGTTCTGGCCATGGGGTTCTGGAGCCGCGAAGTGGTGCCGAGGTTCATCGACAAGGCCTGCGGTACCGAGGCCATGCGCAAGGGTCGTGACCTCATCGCCCAGGGTCTCTCGGGCGTGGTGGTGGAGATCGGCTTCGGTTCCGGTCTCAACATCGCCAGCTATCCACCGGAGGTCACGCTGGTGCACGCCGTCGAACCATCGACGGTGGGTCGACGCCTGGCCGCCGAGCGGATCGGTGCCAGTCGCGTACCCATCGACTACGCCGGTCTGCGGGGGGAGTCCATCGAACTCGACGATGAGTCGTGTGACGGCGCGCTGTGCACGTTCACGCTGTGCACCGTGCCCGGAGTGGAGCAGGCCCTGCGCGAGGTGTTCCGGGTGCTCAAGCCGGGCGGACGCTTCCACTTCCTCGAGCACGGTCTCGCCCCCGACGAATCGACCCGTACATGGCAACGACGACTGGAGCCGTTCCAGTTGCGACTGGCCGATGGTTGTCACCTCACCCGCGAACCGGGCGAGTTGGTGCGGGCCGCCGGGTTCGAGATCGAGTCGCTGGACAGCGCCTTCACCAAGGGCCCGAAGCCGTGGGTGTACATGACCATGGGACGCGCCCTGCGACCGGTCTGATGCGGAGCGATCTTCAGCCGATCTGAAGGTTTCCTTCACCGAACCTTTCGGTGAGGAGGCGCATGATCGACTCGTGACGACCTCCCCCGCCGAACCCTCGTCCGACCTCGCCGTCGACCCCGACGCACCGCCGTCCCGGTCGTTCGGTCGACGACAGGCCCTGCTCGGTCTCGGCGTGGCTGCCGTGGCCGTGACGGCCGCCGCCTGCGAGGCGGGCGGCGGCACCACCACCACGACCACCACGCCGTCGGCACCCCCGGTACCGCCCACCACCACCGCGCCGACGACGACGGCGCCGACCACCACGACGACGCTCGCACCCACCCCTTCGGCCCCGCTGCACGCGGCGCGGCGCCTGTCGTTCGGGGCCACTCCTGAGTTGGTGGCCGAGATCACGGCGATGGGAACCACCGCGTGGATCGATCGACAACTGGCGTGGGAGTCGATCGACGACCGCGCCATCGAGGCCATCGTGGCCTCGTATCCACGCGCCCTGCAGACGGCCACGGAGATCACCGCCGGCGGATCGGTGTCGTCAACGCGCCGCGAGATGGCGGCGGCCACCATGGCCCGGGCCATCTGGGGTCGACGTCACCTGCACGAGATGCTGGTGGACTTCTGGTCGAACCACTTCAACATCGACATCAACCACGACGCCAGCACCCGACACGTACCCACCCACGACCGCGACGTGATCCGGAGACTCGCCACCGGCCGCTTCGCCGATCTGCTGGTGGCCGTGGCCAAGTCACCGGCGATGCTGCTCTATCTCGACCAGGCCCTGTCGCGCGTCGACGGCGGTCGACTCCCCATCGAGAACTACGCCCGCGAACTACTCGAGCTCCACACCGTCGGGGTCGACGGCGGCTACGACGAGACCGATGTGAAGGAGGTGGCGTGGCTGCTGTCGGGGTGGGGCATCGTCAACCGCAACGACGGGGGCTTCCAGTTCCGCCCCCAGTGGCACGCCATGGGACCACTGGCCACCGGCGGTGACGTGCTCGGCTGGCGACCCGACGGTCGCACGGGCCTGGCCGCCGGCGAGGCCTTCCTCGTGCATCTCGCCCGCCACGACCGCACCGCCCGACGACTGGCCCACAAGTTGGCCGTGCGCTTCATCGGCGAACACGTCGGTCCCGACGACCGCGTGGTGCGCGACGCCGCCGCGGTGTACCGGGCCAACGACACCGCCATCGCACCGATGGTGCGCTCATTGCTTCTGTCGACCGAGTTCCGCGACGCCGGTGCGCGCCGGGTGAAGCGACCGATGGAATGGTTCGCGTCATTGGTGCGCGCCGTGCAGTTGCGATGGGAGCCGTCGCGGGCATCGAACTTCCAGAGTTCGGTGACGAGCCAACTGGCGTTGCTCGGTCAGGTGCCCCTGTCGTGGCCGGCCCCCGACGGCTACCCCG
>JBJTGD010000313.1:0-2324 GCA_046093735.1 Acidimicrobiia bacterium
CCCGTTCGGGCATCACGGCGGCAACCACCCGGTGCGTCGACTCGACACCGGCACCATCGAGATCACCAGTCAGAACCACAACTACGCCGTCGACGACGGCTCGATCGGGAAGGGCGTCGAGGTGACCCACCGCAACCTCAACGACGGTGTGGTCGAGGGGCTCCGTTGCCTCGACGTGCCGGCGTTCAGCGTGCAGTACCACCCCGAGGCGGGCCCCGGCCCCCACGACGCCGCCTATCTGTTCGGACTGTTCGACGACCTCATGGGGTCGGTCGGTGTGAAGGGGCGGGCCTGATGCCGCGGCGTGACGACATCGAGTCGATCCTGCTCATCGGCTCGGGACCGATCGTGATCGGTCAGGCCTGCGAGTTCGACTACTCCGGTACCCAGGCCTGCCGCGTGCTGCGCGAGGAGGGCTATCGAGTGATCCTCGCCAACTCGAACCCGGCGACGATCATGACCGATCCCGACTTCGCCGATGCCACCTACGTCGAACCGCTCGACGTCGAGGTGCTCACCCGCATCATCGAGCGCGAGAAGCCCGATGCGCTGTTGCCCACCCTCGGGGGCCAGACCGCACTCAATCTGGCCATGGCGTTGGCCGAGAGCGGGGTGCTGGCCGCTCACGGCGTGGAGCTGATCGGGGCCGACGCCACCGCCATCGCCACCGCCGAGGACCGGGAACTGTTCAAGCGGGCCATGGCCGAGATCGGCCTCGGCACGCCGGTGTCGGCCACCGCCCACACCCTCGACGAGGCCATGGCCGTCATCGGTTCCATCGGGCTGCCGGTCGTCATCCGTCCCGCCTACATCCTCGGTGGTCGGTGCACCGGCATCGCCGCCACGCTCGACTAGTTCGAGCAGCGCGCCGCCATAGGGCTCGAAGCCAGTCCCATCTCCGAGATCATCATCGAGAAGTCGATCGCCGGATGGAAGGAGTACGAGCTCGAGGTCATGCGCGATCACGCCGACAACTGCGTGATCATCTGTTCGATCGAGAACCTCGATCCGATGGGCGTGCACACCGGCGACTCCATCACCGTCGCCCCCGCCCAGACCCTCAGTGACCACGAGTACCAGCAGATGCGCGACGCCGCCTTTGCGGTGATGCGTCGCGTCGGCGTGGAGACCGGCGGTTCGAACGTGCAGTTCGCGGTGAATCCCGTCGACGGCGAGATGGTCGTGATCGAGATGAACCCGCGCGTGTCGCGTTCCTCGGCGCTGGCGTCGAAGGCCACCGGGTTCCCCATCGCCAAGATCGCTGCCAAGCTCGCCGTGGGCTACACGCTCGACGAGATCCCCAACGACATCACCCGCAAGACCCCGGCGTCGTTCGAACCGACGATCGACTACGTCGTCACCAAGATCCCGCGGTGGGCGTTCGAGAAGTTCGCCGGCACCAGTGGTGTGCTCGGCACCCAGATGCAGTCGGTGGGTGAGGTGATGGCCATCGGCCGCACCTTCCCCGAGTCGCTGCAGAAGGGGCTGCGTTCACTCGAACAGGGTCGCTACGGACTCAATTGCGATCCGGCCGAGGCGCAGTACATGGACATGCCGGTGGCCGAACTGCTGGCCCGGGCGGCGATCGGCACGTCCGAGCGCATCTTCCAACTCGGGGCACTGTTGCAACGCGGGGTCGGGGTCGACGAGGTGTACGCCGCC
Source organism: Acidimicrobiia bacterium (assembly GCA_046093735.1). Taxonomy (GTDB): domain Bacteria; phylum Actinomycetota; class Acidimicrobiia; order Acidimicrobiales; family Acidimicrobilacustridaceae; genus Acidimicrobilacustris. The sequence continues at coordinate 1,663 of JBJTGD010000313.1, forward strand.
ACCAAGGTCGATCCCTGGTTCCTCGACCAGATGCTGATGATCTGCGAGGAGCGCGACCACCTCGCCACCGTGGGCTTCGAACGTCTGTCGACCCGGGGCTGGCGTCGGGCCAAGCGCCTCGGGTTCTCCGACGCGCAACTGGCGTGGTTGTGGGGTGTCGACGAAGTGGCGGTGCGCGCCCGGCGTCTCGACCTCGGGGTGCGGCCCACCTACAAGACGGTCGACACCTGCGCCGCCGAGTTCGAGGCCGCCACTCCGTACCACTACTCCACCTGGGAGGACACCGACGAGGTCGCGCCCTCGGATCGGCCCAAGGTCGTGATCCTCGGCTCCGGACCCAACCGCATCGGTCACGGCATCGAGTTCGACTACTGCTGTGTGCACGCGTCGTTCGCGCTGCGCGACGCCGGGTTCGAGACGATCATGGTCAACTGCAATCCGGAGACGGTGTCGACCGACTACGACACCAGCGACCGTCTCTACTTCGAGCCGCTCACCCACGAGGACGTCATGCACGTCATCGAAGCCGAGCGTCCCGTCGGGGTCATCGTGTCGCTCGGTGGCCAGACCCCGCTCAAGTTGTCGAACTCGCTGCCCGCCGCACTGGTGGCCGGCACCTCGCCCGCGTCGATCGACGCCGCCGAGGACCGCGAGTTGTGGAA
>JBJTGD010000314.1:0-3817 GCA_046093735.1 Acidimicrobiia bacterium
GCCGCTGCGCGAGTTCGAGGCGGCCCGGGTGCGGATCGCCCAGATCAACGACTGCCAGCTGTGTCTGGGGTGGCGTTCGGCTCGTGACGTCGAGGCCCGGGCGGCCGAGGCCGACACCATCGACGAGGAGTTCTACGCCCACATCGGCGACGCAACGTGGCCGGGCTTCACTGAGCGCGAGGTGCTGGCCGCCGAGTTCGCCGAACGGTTCGCTCTCGATCATCTGTCGATGGACGACGGCTTCTGGACGCGACTGCGGGCATCATTCACCGATGCCGAGATCGTCGAATTGGGTCTGTGTGTCGGCATGTGGGTGTCGCAGGGTCGACTCAACCGCGTGCTCGACGTCGACGGTGGGTGTCGGATCCCCGATCCGGACGCTCCGGCTGTCGGGGGCTGACGCACCCAGCGCCATGGCCACCAAGGACGACCCGGGCGGCCGCAAGGTCGTCGCTTCCAACCGGACGGCGCGACACGACTACTCGATCCTCGACACCCTCGAGGCGGGGCTGGTGCTGCGCGGGTCGGAGGTGAAGTCGTTGCGTGCAGCGCAGGTGCAGTTGCGCGAGTCCTTCGCCCGCTTCGACCGCGGTGAGGCGTGGTTGCTGGGCATGCACATCGCACCGTGGGGTACGACCGGCGCCCACGACGCCGTCGATCCCGATCGTCCTCGCAAGTTGTTGCTGCACCGTGAGCAGATCGACAAGTGGCGCATGCGCGTCGATCTCGAACGTCTGTCGATCGTGCCGCTCTCGCTCTACTTCTCGAACGGTCGGGCCAAGATCGAGTTGGGGCTGGCCAAGGGTCGGACCAAGGGCGACAAGCGCCACGCCATCGCCGAGCGCGAAGCCAAGCGCGAGGCCGACATCGCCATGGGTCGGGCCCGCAAGCGCGGCGAGGACTGATGCCCGCTCGTCTGCTGCTGGTTGCCGTGGTCGGGCTGACGGCGGTGGCGTGCGGTCCCAGTGACGCCAACATCACGACGCCGATGTCGAGTTCGACGTCGATGCCCGCCGCCGAGTCGACAACCACCAGCATGGCCGACGCACCCCCGCCCGCACCGCCGAGCAAGGTGATGGTCGACTTCGCCGATCCGGCGTCGGTGACGGGCTGGTCGAACGTCGACGACTCGGTGATGGGCGGGGTGAGCGACAGTCGCACCTTCTGGGAGGCCGGAGCGCTCGTGTTCACCGGAATCGTGTCGAAGGACAACAACGGCGGCTTCGTGTCCACGCTGAGCCCGGTCGACGCCGCATTCGGCGAACGGGCCCGCAGCGCCACGGCCCTGGCCGTCGGGATGCGCCTCGACTCCGGCCCAGCCGGTCGCTACCTCATGTGGCTGCGCTCGGCCGACGGCGGACGGTACGTGGCCCCGTTCACGCCGATGTCGATGCGGGGTTGCTGCTTCGTGATCATCGGCGTCGCCGAGTTCGTGGCCGTCGACCGGTTCCTGCGCGAGGTCCGGCCCGCCACCCCGCTGAACCCGGCGTCCATCGTGCAGATGGGCTTCTACCTGCTGCCCGACGTCCCCCGGGCCGACTTCCGACTCACGCTCACCTCGATCGAAGCGGTGTCCTGACCGACAGCGCGACGTACAGCAGTGTCGCGGCGGTCAGTCGGCAATCACTCGCTGATCAGTCGCCGGCGTCGTGCAGTCGCTGTGCTTCACGGGCGGCACCGACGGCGAAGCCGCGCACCGTCCTCGTGAGGAACCCCGACACACCGGGAACCTTCGTCGACCACGAACCGACCCAGTGGATGGTCGTGCCGCCGTCGGGTGTCGACTCGAGATGGATGTCGGCGCGGTAGTCGCGCACCGGCATGGGACCGGAGTCGATCACGTAGGCGAAATGGCGCGGCGGATCGAAGGCCACGATCCGCTCACGCGACACCGGGCCCCTCGCCGCGCCGAGGGCACGCACCGCACCCACTCCGCCCGGAGCGGGATCGCCCTCGGTCTCCCAGATGGCCCGGGCAATCGAGCGGTTCCAGCGCGACCATCCCGGCGCATCGGCCAGCACGGCGAACACGACATCGATCGGTGCTGCGGACGTCTCGGTGATGTCGTAGGAGTGCGAACCCATCCCGTGCTGCTCCTTCGGTGATGCGCCCGACCGGTATCGTACGGACGGTGAGGACCTCTCCCCGACCCTACGCCCGACGCTGCGCCCGTCCCTCCGCCCGACACTGTGCCCGCCTCGCCGGCACGGCGCTCGCCGTCGCCCTTCTCGCGGCGACGCTCGGCGCCTGTTCGTCGAAGTCGTCTGCCAATCCCTACGACCCGGCGTTCTACGAGACGCCGAGCGTCATCCCCTCGGGTACGGCCGGGCAGGTCGTGCGCTTCGAGACCATGGCCGCACCGTTCCCGAACTCTCAGGCGTGGCGGGTGCTGTACACGTCGACGTCGTACGACGGGTCACCGATCGTGGTGAGCGGCATGGTGTTCGCCCCCACCAGCGACGGACTGGCCGGCGCGCCACCGGCCGGTGGGCGACCGATCGTGTCGTGGGCCCATCCCACCACCGGGATCGCCGACGCCTGCGCGCCGTCGCGCATCGACGATCCCTACGGCGACGTCCAGGGGCTACAGGAGTTCCTCGCCCAGGGCTGGATCGTCGCCGCCTCCGACTATCAGGGCCTCGGCACCGAGGGGATGCACCCGTACCTCGTCGGTTCCAGCGAGGCCCGGGGAACGATTGACATCGTGCGCGCCGCCCGAGCGGTCGTTGCCGGCACCCCGGTGTCGACCACCTACGCCGTGTTCGGACATTCGCAGGGCGGACAGGCGGTGCTGTTCGCCGGGCAGATGGCGAAGTCCTACGCACCGGACCTGAATCTCGTGGCGGTGGCCGCGGCCGCACCGGCCGGGCTGTTGGCCGAACTGTTCAATGCCGACAAGGACACCGCCGCTGGTGCGGTGCTCGGTTCCTACGCGGTGGAGTCGTGGTCGACGCTGTTCGGTTACGACGTCGGGACGGTCGTGCACTCGAACTTCCAGCGTCGGGTCGAGGCGGTGTCGAACAAGTGCGTGGTCGGTGGCTCGAAGCTCTCGGACATCGAACTCGGCATCGACGACCTGATCCTCAAGGGCCGCATGTGGAGTTCCGATCCGGCCACCACTCCCCCGTGGTCGGGACAGTTCGACACGAACACGGCGGCCAAGGTGTCGATCCCCGTGCCGGTGCTCGTCACCCAGGGCACCGACGACAAGATCGTGCGTCCGTGGTCGACGGTGCAGCTCGTGCAGGACTACACCGCCAACGGCACGACGATCACCGAGACGCAGATGGCGGGTGTCGACCACATGAAGGCCGGTCACGCGTCGGTTCCCTACGTGGTGCCGTTCTTCGCCGCCCGTTTCGGCTGAACCGGGTCGCGACCACGCCGACCAACGCAATGTCCCGCCCTCCCGCTATCGTTCTCATCCCTGCTCGAACCGCACGCTCGTGCGACCGAGTGGGGGCGATCAAGGGGCTGATCGGTTTCGACGTCGGGACCGGAGTCTGGATCGTGCGACCGGAGTTGCCTCAGACTCCTAAAACAGGGGCAACAAATCAACCGCCGATGAGCAGTTGACCCTCGCCGCCTGATCCGTCAGGAGGTAGCAGGGACCAGTGACCAGCGATGGCGCACGGGGCCGATCCACCGCAGCCCGGCAACAGAAGCGGCGGATGACGACGGGAAAGACCGTTGGCGACGGGAAAGACCGTTGACATCGGAGAAAGATCCGGCGGCGGGGCTCCGGCCCCACCCGACCCGGCGGTGAGCCAGCCGTGAGGCTCTGACTCGGGAATGGTCGTAGCGCGGACAGTCACCA